>JBOGUE010000363.1:0-13741 GCA_050695955.1 Thermomicrobiales bacterium
CCTCTCGGTACGCCGATTCGCCAACCCCGAACATCGGCGGTCAACTGCTCGGAGAATGACGGACACGGCTCCGGCCAACTCTGCCAGTCTTGCTCTTCATAACCCGCCATCGCGGTCAGCATCAGCGCAACGTCGGCAACCGTGCGGCCCATTGGGCAGATCTCACTGATCGACGAATCGTCCATCCCCAACCGGCTGACCCGGCGGTGCGTCGGTTTGATACCGGCGAGACCGTTCTGGCCGGCGGGCAGGCGGGCGGAACCGCCGCCGTCGGTCCCGATCGCCGCGGCGCAGAGACCCGCCGCGACGGCCGCCCCCGAGCCGGTACTCGAACCGATCGCCGCGTAGCTCGGGTTCCAGGGATTGCGCGCCGGCGGGGTGAGATCGCTCTCGGCCGGCAGCGCCCAGCCAAATTCATTGAGATTCGTTTTGCCGAGCACGATCGCACCGGCGTCCCGTAGTTGCCGGATCGCGGCGGCATCCTCATCCGGAACCCAGTGCTCCAGCAGGCGGCTGTTGGCGGTCGTCCGGATGCCAGCGGTCGGAATTGAGTCTTTGACGGCGATCGGGATACCGGCCAGCGGTGGGAGAACCTCACCGGTTCGCCGGCGGCGATCGGTCTCATCGGCCTGTCGGACCGCCTCTTCCTCGGCGACCGTGACATAGGCGTTGAAGCGACGATCGAACGAGCGGATACGTTCCAGGTACAGATCGACGAGTTCGCGCGAAGTCAATTCGCGGGCGTCGAGACTTGCCGCGAGATCGGTCAGCGATCGCTCATGCCAGGGAAAACTCATCGGTCACCCTCGGGCGCGGCTCCGGAGAGCATATGGCGCGGAATTTCCCGGTGCGGTTCTGGGGCGAGTTGATTGAGCCGATCGGCAAGACTCCGGAGATCGCGCACCATCGGATACAACTCGTCCCACAGTTCTCGCTCCACGTGAACGTGGGTCGCCAACGCCGAAAACGCCTCGAACGTCAATGCGTCTGCCACCGTCTCACCCCTTCACCGATCCCGCGGTCATGCCGGTCACGAGATACCGCTCGACGAACAGGAACACCACGACAATCGGCAGTGTGCCGATCAAACTGGCGGCCATGATGTCGTTCCAGTAGGTCACATACTCGCCCTTGAAGGAGGCGAGACCGAGCGTGATCGTCCAGTTCCGCTCTTCGCTGATAAAGGTCCGGGCAAAGATGAATTCATCCCAGGAGAGGATCGCGGCGTAGAGCGCGGTGGCGGCGATTCCGGGCGCCGCCAACGGCATCACAATCTGGAAGAGGCCGCGCAACCGCCCGGCGCCGTCGAGCCAGGCAGCCTCTTCGAGGTCCTTCGGGATGCTGTCGAAATAGGTCTTCAACATCCAGGCCGAAAACGGGACGATGAAAATCAGATCCGCGAGCATGATCGAATAGAGGGAGTTCAAGAGTTCGAGCCGCTGCATGGTTACGAAGAGCGGAATGACGAGGAGCGTCGTCGGGAGCATCCGGCTGGCAAGCAGCAGACCGCCGATGGCGTTGGTTCCGGGACGGCGGAAACGCGACATGCTGTAGCCGGCGAAGGCGGCCATACTCGTCGACATCACCGTGACGATCAACACGACATAGGCGGAGTTCGCCATCCAACGCACGATCGGCCGGTCGCGAAAGACATCGACATAGCTTCCGAACTGAGCATCCGGGTGTAGCAACCGTGGCGGATAGAGAAAGAGCGCGTCTCGCGGCGCCAGCGAGGTATTGATCATCCAGTAGAACGGGAAGAAGAGAATGCCGCAGGTGACGATCAGCAGCGTGTAAAACACGATCTTTCGCGCGAGGCGTTGCCGAGGTGTTCCAATCACCGCGTTACCTCACCCGGATGCGTCAGGCGTTCCCCACGGCTCGCCGTCATCCGTAGAACTCCGAACGACTCATCCGAACGAAGACGACACCGGCGACGATCGAGATGAGCAAGGTGAGCACACCGATCGCGGCGGCGAATCCCATGTGGAAATTCCCGAACGCTTCCAGGTAGGTCCAGATGGAGAGGGTCTCCGTGGCGCCGGCCGGACCGCCGCCGGTCAAGACAAAAATCACCGTGAATTCGCGAAAGACCCAGAGGGCATTGACCAGGAGCACGATCGCGGTCACACCACGCAACGCCGGCAAGGTGATACTCCGGAACTCGCGCCAGGCCGACGCGCCGTCGACCTTGGCCGCGTCGTAGAGTTCAGTCGGAATCGCCTGGAGCGCCGCCAGCAACATGACGGTGAAGAAGGGATACCCCTTCCAGATGGTGGTGATACTGACCGCGGCCATCGCCGCTCTGGGATTGAGGAACCAGTCGATCGGTTTGTCGATGATGCCACTGCTGGTCAACGCGTAATTGAACATCCCAAACGTCTTGTCGAAGAGCCACCAGAAGATGTTGGTCGCGACGACAAGCGGAATCGCCCACGGGATGGTGATCAGCAGACGGGCGAGTCGTCGCCCCCGAAAATGGTGGTTGAGGAGCCAGGCGGTCCAGAGTCCGATCACATAACAGGCGATAGTGACGATAAGGACGTAGAGCAGGGAGACCCGCAGCGCCGGCCAGAGTTCATCGGACCGGAAGAGTCGACGGTAGTTGCCGAGGGTAAACGGTCCGTAGGATCGATCCGTCCGCACGATATCGACATCGCGGAAACTGAGATTGATCGCACTGCCAACGGGATAGAGCACCAACGCGAGCATGACAAGGATCGTCGGAGCGAGGAGCGCGTACGGATAGAGGTGTTTGTCCCATAGCTGCCGCAACGCCAGGGCCCGCGGCTTGGCGTTGCGGCGCTCCGATTCCGCGCCAATACTCCGGGACTGCATACTCGACCTCAAAACAACGCGCTCTCCGGACTTCGGACTTCGGGGACAGCGCGTGATCCGGCTTGGCGGGAACGCTCCCGCCAAGCCGGTTAGGTGGAACGACGAGACTGGTTACGATTCCGCCGCGAGTTCTTCGAATTGCCCCTGGAGTTGATCTAGCTCCTCCTCAACTGACGCATCCGAGGTGATCAGCTTTTGCAACACCTCGCCGGTCATCCTCGTCATCTCCTGGGTTTTGGTCGCCAGGGCACGTGGGAAATAGTCGACGAGATCCGGGGAGTTCAGCGCCTCTACCCACGGGTCGATGAGGGGACAACTGGCGTGGACTTCGTCCGGCGGGACGGTGACATCGGTCCGCGCCGTCGGTGTGCAGTACTTCAGGTTGTAGTCGCGCTGCGCTTCGGGCGTGGAGAGACTCTTGATGAATTCCCAGACCATCGCCTTCTCGTCGTCGGAGATGTCCTTCGGAATGGCGATGACATTGCTGGAACCGCCGAAGATCTTCGGGAACGGGAGACGGGCGACCTTCAGATTCGGCTGTACTTCGGGCGGGGCGCTCTTGAGAAAACCCTGACCCCACGGTCCATCGAACCACATCGCCAGCTTGCCTTGTTGAAGCAATTGGCGTAGCGGCCCGGTTTCCATCCCAGTTGGCGTCACCCCCGACTTGACCAGATCGACCCACCAGCCGACCGCTTCCACCGCTTCCGGCGAGTTCACGGTCGGCCCCTCGTCGGTGGCGACATGCCCGCCATTGCCGACGATGAAGACGGAGATGTGGCTGAAGATGTTGAAACCGGGCTGGGTCGTCGTGCCGAAACCGAACTGATCCGGCCCCTTGGTGAGCGTCTTCGCGGCCTGGATGAAATCGGCCGGGGTTGTCGGCACGGCAACGCCCGCGTCTGTCAGGAGTTGCTCATTGTAGATCATCGCGTAGCCGTAGGCGAGGAGGAGCAGCGCGTAGGTTTGGCCCTCCCACTGGGTGCCCTGCTGGAGCGGGGTCCAGTTCTGCAGGATATCGGTCCCTTCGAGATAGCTATCCAGCGGCTCCAGGAACCCCTGGCTGGCAAACGGCAACAGGTTGAGATAGGGCACGTGCACGATCTGGGGTGGCGAACCGGCGGCGAACTGGGTCAGCAATTTGTCGGCGACCTCGCCGACGGCGATCTTGGTGAAGTCGATGGTGACGCCGGGGTGAGCCTCCTCGAACGTGGCGATCCTGGCCTTCCACCAGTCCGAGGACCCCGGTTCATCCTGTTGCCAGGACGGAAAACTGAGCCGCATTTCCGTCTGCGCGGCACTCCCGCGGATAGAGCGCGTCCCCAATCGGGGAGCGCCCGCGGCGAGCAGCCCGGCGCTGCCAGCGCCGAGCCCGCCCCGAAGCACGGCGCGCCGGCTCAATGACGACCGAGTCGAGATGGTCCCAGGCGTATCCTTCATCTCATCCTCCTCTGACGACGAGCGAAACGGACGACGAGGGCGCGACTACTGCCCGCCCACCGGCTGCAACCGGATTTTGGGCAGCACCGATACCGAAACCCCAACGTAGCCAAGGCGCTGCGAGATGCGGTCCGCCATTTCGACGACCCGACCGGCCAGTTCCGCCTCGCGCCGGTCGAGATCGAGCACCCGCAGCGGACCGGAGATGCTAGTGGCGGCGACGACAGCGCCGGTGGCGTCACGGATCGGAGCGGCAACGCAGGCGCGGCCGAAGGCGAGTTCCTCGCGCTCGGTGGCGTACCCCCGGCTGAGGACGCTTTCCAGCATCGGCCGCAGATCGTCCGCGTCGCCTGCCGTGTGCGGCGTGAACTGAGGATAGGGCAGTCGACGCAGCATCGGTTCGCGTTCGGTTGCGGGCAGGTGCGCGAGGAGGACTTTGCCCATGCCGGTGCTGTGCAGCGGGCCGCGCTTGCCGATCATGGTGTGGCGCTTGGGCGCCATCGGCCCCTCGACTGAGGCGATGTAGAAGAGGCCGTCGCGGCGCAGGATCGCCAGATTCGCGGCCAAGCCAAGCTCGGCGGCGACGGCCGAAAGCTCCCCCATTGCCTCGCCGCGCAGGTCGACCTGATTGAGGGCGACGCCGGCCAGGGTCACCATCTCCAACCCGAGTTGGTAGAGGCCGGTTTGCGGATCGCGCTCGACGAAGCCGAGCGACTCCATCGTTTTCAGCAGGCGGGAGACGGTGCTTTGGGACAGCCCGAGTTGCTCGACGAGGTCGGCGACGCGCAAGCGAGGTTGGGCATCGCTGAAGCAGGTCAGAATCGAGAGGGCGCGTTCGACGCTCTGGGTGAGGGAACGAATGCTTTCGGTTTTGCCATCCATAGGAGGAATGTATCATCCGTATCGTGGATGGTCAAGTCACGAAAAACGATCTCTTCATGGCGAAGGCTGAGGGCCGTCGTTCCTCCCCGATTCCCAGATTTGCCCAAATTGCTCATTCATTTCCTTATGGCCAAACAGGGCACGCATGGCATCCATGAGGGATCGCGGCGGCGGCATCGCCTATGTTGCCGGGCGCTCGGCGAGTTGCCGGATCCGCTGTTCGGTCGGCAAGAGCCAGGCCAGGAGGATGGTGAACCCGGCGACGACGGCCTGGAAGCGGATCGCCGTTTGCAGACCGTACTCGTCGCCGATGGCGCCCATGATCGGGATGCCGAGGGCGCCCATGACGAAGCCAAGGCCGAGGATTAAGCCGGAGGCCATGCCCGCCCGGCCCGCCATGAGCTGTTGGGCGATGACGAGCAGCAACGGCCCGGTCGAGGCGAAGAGGAGGCCGAAGAGGGCGGCGGTGACGAACCCCGACCAGCCGGGGAACTGGGCGAAGAGCAGAATCGTCGGCACGCTCATCGCCGCCGAGACGATCTGGATCATGCGTCGTCCATGTTTGTCGGCCAGGGCGCCGGAGCCGATAGTGCCGAGGACGCTGGTGAGCAGCAACGTCGTCGCGAGGGCGCTGTAGAACCCCGATCCGTAGCCCATTTCTTCGTACCAGGTCGGGATGAAGGCCTGGATGCCGAACATCGTCCATGCCCGCAACATCATCAGCCCGATCACGACCGCCATCGGACCGCGCGGCACGGGTGGCAGGCGCCGTACCTCGTCGCGCGTCTTGCGCACGATGCGCTGGGAGATAGTTCGCATCTCGCCCGTCATCCACAAGGCGATCGCGGCCCCGGGGATCACCATCAGCGCCACGCCGCGCACGCCGAAGAAGTGGAAGAGCGCGGCGCCGATCAGGGGGCCGATGGCGACGCCAAGGGTGCCGCCGGTGACGTAGAGGGACAACCCGGCGTTGCGCTGTTTCTCGGCGATGACGGCGCTGGCGTTCAATGCGCCCATCGGGTGGTAGGCGCCGGAGCCGATGCCGGCCAACCCGGCGCAGATCACCAGCACGGTGAAGCTGGGCGCGAATCCTATGGCGGAAAAGGTGATCGCCGACCAGAAAAGCGCGATGCCGATGTGGCGCGTGCCGTAGCGGTCGGCCATCCAGCCGAAAAGCGGTTGCGAAATCGAGGCGAGCCCGCTGTAGGCGAGGGAAACCAGACCGACCGTCTTCAGGTTGAGGTCGAACTTATCGGTCAGGAGCGGGTAGAGCACCGGCAGCACGCCGACGTACATATCGACGGTCAGATGGCCGAGCATCAGCGTCAGCAGCGCGCGGTTGCGGGCGACGTCGAAACGGCGTGGACGGGGGTTCGGAGTCAGCGGAGTTGCGAGTCGGGGATCAGGGGGACTGCGATGCGCTGGCGGGTCGAGGGCCGCCGGTGGGGACGTCATGCGTTGGGTTCCTGACGGGTCATCGACCGCTTGCCGGTGCGGGATCTCCCGCGGACCGAGGCGCCCACGCCGGTGTGCCCGCCGCGGGGGATGCTAGCAGCGGGTGACGAGCCGGGCAACTGGCTCCCTATCACGCTGACAGGTCAAGAAGAAGTTGGAGACGACTCGCGACGGCACGTAGCGTCGATCGGGAAACAGCACCGCGCCGCCGCTGAAGGCGGTCATACGAGATGATGCGGATCTGCTCGCATTGAATGACCGAGGGTGCGCTCAACCCTCCCTCGGACGGGGGAACCGGGACGTGGTTTGGCAGTCCACGGTTGGCTCTGGTGAGCGCAACGACGATGCACAGGCGATTGCGGGCGGCGTTGAATCGGTCGTGCGAGACGATCAGGACCGGCCGCACCTTGCCCTGCTCGTGGCCGACGGCCGGATCGAGGTCAGCGTCCCAGATCTCCCCTCGGCGCGGCGACGGCTCGACGTCTATTACTCCACCCACGGGTCGTTCTCCAGGCCGTCGAGCAATGTGGCATCCCAGGCGGTGATTTCCGCCTCGTAGTCCGCCGCGGCGGCCGGGTCGGCGCTGAGTTGCTCGTAGGCAGCCTCCAGTTCATCCCAGAAGCGTTCCGCCTCGAGGCGCTCGACCGCGATGGTGACGACCTGCCCGATCGGCTGTTTCCGCGCGGCGGCTAGCGATTGCAACCGCTCGTGGGTCTCGGCGGGAACTCGGATCGTGACGCTCATTGCCTCCTCCAAGAATGCGTGTATGCCGAAATGTGTCCTCAATTGTAGCACTGAGCGACCACGCGGGAGGCCGCGGTTATGCGGCCGACCAATCCTGCGTCGATGTGGATGTGAGAACAGCAACCTCGTAAGGGCGTGATGCATCGCATCTGCGACCGTTGCCCGACCGGTTGGCATTCGTTGCCGGGCGCGATGAAGTCGCGCGCCTACAATCGACGTCAAACGCCGAACGCCGAACGCCGAACGCCTATTCGATATGCTCCGCTACCATCTCCAGGATGTGATCGAGATCGAAGGGTTTGGTGATGAAGCCGACGCCTGGGGTGCGAGGGTCGCTGACGGCGGCGCTCATCAAGATGACGGGGATGCCCCGATCTTGGACGCGGCGGGCGAGCTCTAATCCGTTGACCCTCGGCATCGCCACGTCGGAGAGGATAAGGTCCGGCGGGTTGTGGTCGATGTCGCGCAGCGCCGCTTCTCCGTCGTAGGCGCGTCGGACCGCGTATCCCTCTTCCGCCAACACCTCCGCCAGGAGGTCGACGATGAAGCGTTCGTCGTCGACCACCAGGACCGTCCGCGTCATTGTCCCTTGCCCCACCCGCCAGGTTTTCGTCGCCACGTCACTCCTCAGAATCACAGGCCATTCAGCACGTCGCGTGCCGTGCGAGACGAGGAGCAAGGAACGCGAGCTTGTCCCGATCGGAGAGAGGGAGGCGAGACGCGGGGGCGTGGTGCTCATCGACTAGCGCGCGTCACCGCGGGCGGCGTCGGAGGCGACGCCGTTTTCGGTGGCGGCCGTCGGCTCATCTGACGCGGCTTCGGGCGCCGGATCATTGCCCGCGAGCGGCTCGGCCGCGGGTTGGGGCGGGGTCGGCGGCATGGCGAGGTAGGTGTCGCGGAGGAAGGCGGCGATGCGAGCGCCGGTCTCCCAGTCGCTGCCGGCGGAAAGGGTATCCCGCGTGTAGGCGACGCCGAGTTCGTCGAGAGTCGTAGCAAGCTCGTCGAGTTGGGAGACCCGATGAGCCGGCGCGGACGCCGTGCCGAGGAGCAGGAGCGGAACTTCGATGACGCCGACGAAGGTGTTAGGGGTGCGCAGGGCGTATTTGCCCGGCTGGGCGACCGGTAGGCCGTACACCCGCGTAAGCCAGGCACGCCAGGCGTCGTCGGCATGGTTGAGCTCGACGGTCCAATCGGTAATCGGGTCGATGGCGACGACTGCTTGCACCGCGCCGGGCCGCGCCCCGGCCAGCAGCAACGCCAGGGTGGCGCCATAGCCGGCGCCGGCAACTGCCACTTTCCCCGCGTCGATGCCGCCGGTCTCGCGCAGCTTCGCGACGACGTCGACGAGGTCAGAGACCTCCTCCTCGCCGCGGCTGGATTGCTCGTGCAACGCTTTCGCTAAGGTGCGACCGCGCCCGCGCATCCCGGCCACTATCGGCGTGTGGACGGCGAGGCCGGCCGCGGCCAGTGCCTGCTCGACGCCCCGGAAGCGGGCGTCCATGGTGGCGTCGGGTCGACTCGGCAACAGGACCACAGCCGGTGTGAGACCGGAGATCTCTGCCTGACGATAGAGAAAGCCGCCGAGCTTGTTGCCGGCCGCGCTTTCGACGTCCAGCGTGGAAGGCGCGACCAGGGATCGGTCCGGTTGCCAGTCGACGATCGCGATCTCGCCTCGCTCGGCGTCTGCCTTGTTCTCCTGAACGACGAAGCGGAAGGGCTGGCCGGGCGCGGTGTAGGCATAGACGACGTTCTTGTCGGGGAGCCAGCGCGGATAGGCGGCGACGCCGTCGCCGGGGTCGAGCAGGATCGGGCTAGCGGCGCTGGTTGCCCGGTCGCAGCAGCGAACGATTCCGTTCTGGGCGCGAGTGTAGACGACGCGGCTGCCGTCGGCCGACCAACGAGGATCAGCCTTGTCACCCGCCTCGCTGGCGAGCGTCCACCCAGCCGAGTTATCGGCGTTGACGACGGCGAGCTGGTCCCACTCGCCGTCCTCGGTGACGTGGACGATCAAGGGGCGCTCCGGCCCCCAACGCAGCGAGTGGCGGATGGCGGCTTTCTTGGTGAGTTGCTTGGTCTCGCCGGTGTCGAGGGCGACCGACCAGATGTGGTCGGCGAGTTGCGGCTCGGCGCCGCTCATCTCGACGGTGCGGCGGATGAAGGCGACGCGGTCGCCGGTTTTCGACCAGACCGGCTCTCGGTCGTCCTGGCCGGGAAAGGCGTCGGTGAGTTGGATGACCGTGCCGGAGCCGTCGGCGAGGGCGACGCAGATCGCGTCGCGGCCGCCACGGTGGCTGGCGAAGGCGATGAGCTGACCGTCCGGCGACCAGCGCGGCGTGTGGTCGGGTGCTGGATGATCGGCTAGCAGGCTAGCCGAACCATTTTCAACCTCGACGACGAAGATCGCCGCGCGACTGTCGTGCCGGCCGGCGAAGGCGATTCGCGTGCCGTCCGGCGACCATTGCGGCCCGTCCCGATCCTCGACAGGTTCGAAGTGAAGTTGGATCGGCAGGTCCCGCGGCTCACCGTCGAGCGGGTGCAGGCGGAAGCGGAGCGAGCCATCAGGCTCGTGCAGAAAGTAGGCGAGGGTCGTGCCATCGGGCGAGAGCCCGGTCGGGCCGGGCTCGGGCGGGGCGACGATGGGGCCGCTGGCGTCGGCGGCCCGGCGGGATGGTTCCGGCTGCGCTTGCGCTTGCGGTTCCGGTTGCGATTCCCGTTCCGGTTCCGGTTGAGGCTCGGCGGTGGCGGTCGGCGCGGTCGATTCGTGCAGATCGTTGCGATCGGATTCGGTCATCGGTCGTCCTTCATGCTGCCGGGTTGTAGATCCTATTCGCAAAGTATGCCAGGGTCGACGGCTTGGCGTCGCGATATTGCGTAACGCGGCTTCCGCTATTCGTTATTCCGCGCCGTGCCGAGGACTCTCTCGTCCGTCCCGCGGGCGATTTCGTGAACGCGGACGGCGCGGCCGGCGCTAGCTCCACCCGAATACGTCGACCTCAATCACGTGTTTCGTGCTTCGCTCAATCCACACGTTCAAACGTAACGGCTCCAATTGATCGTAACATTCTCGTCTGCTGGAAGACGCGGCGGAGGATGGCGATGGTTGAAGCGTAGGTGGAGTCCATGCCGTGGTAGGAGAGGCCGCGGGCGCCGAGGGTTTGGGCGCGGGTGTAGGGAGTGTCAGAGGCGTAGTGGATGATGCCGAGGTCGATCTTCTGCGGGGCGTGCATCAAGTTGATCGCCTCGCCGACCGGGTGGCGGTCGAGGAAGAGGTCCTCGTAGATGGCGTTGAGGTACGGCCCGGCCTCCATCTCGACGATCGTGTAGTTCTCCCGGTAGTAGAAGTCGAGGTAGCCCCGGTTTTGGAGGTAGGTGCCCTTGACCGTGACCGCGCGTTGGTTGTCGAGCGCGGCGCCGAAGACGAGGTAGGGGGCGAGTTGTTGATAGTCGAAACAGTTGTCGAACCAGTAGGTATTGCCGGAGTGCTCGTCGTAGACGACCTGGGCGATCATCACGTCCCCGATGCGGCCGTTGAGCGTCGCCGCCTTGCCGAGGATGTAAATCCCCTTGATCTGGTCGATCGACATCGCGATCTGGGACATGATGTGATAGGCGGCGAGGCCGAGTGGGTAGTTGACGTTGACGACGACGGCGTCGGTCGCGCTCGGATCAATCTCTTCCCCGTCTCCCGTGAGTCGGGAGTCGAAGCTGGCGGGGTCGAGGCGGGCCAAGTCGATGATCTGGATGCCGACGTCGACCGCGCCCAGCGCGTCGATGTGGCTGATGCCGCGCTCTTCCTCCTCGACGCTGCGGCGAGCTCGCTCCTCCTCCATGCCTGATTGGGCGAAGTAGGGCCGGGCGGCGAAGTAGAGCAGGTTTTCCCACGTCGAGCGGGTCTCGCCCGCCTCCAGTTTCGCTATCTCCGGCAACAACTCGTTGTGCTCGGTGCGGCGGATGAAGCCGGTGAGGTCCTCCTTGCGGCGGCGGGCGACGCCGGAGAGGACGTTGACGAGGCTGTGGGTGTTCGAGGAGATGAAGTAGACCGGGCGGTCGCTGAGCTGCAAGTTGTGCAACAGCCCGGCGGCCGGCGCCCACCATTGCCGGGTGGTGCGGGTGTAGCCGAGGTAGGTGCCGCCGAGCATGCGCAGGGTGTAGCGCTTGCGGTCGGCCGCGATCTTGCCGAGGTTCGTCCAGAGGCTGGGACCCCAGACGCTTTGCAAGCGGAGCCAGTCGAGCGCCGTGAGGAGGAGACGTTCGCCGATGGCGGCCAGTGCTTCGCCGGCGGGAGGCTGTCCGGGCGCGGCGGCGATTGTCGTCTTCAGATCCGGGTCGGCCTCGATGGTGCGGTGAAGCTTGTTCCACTCGATCTGGTAGGCGACGATCGTCGGAATGAGGTCGTCGAGGTCGGAGGCGGAGGCGATGTAGGCGGCGAGCGTCTCCCGCCCGTCGTAAAGCCAGCGGCGGCGGCGGCCGGGTGCCGACTGCTTTGTCCAGTCTATGACAGTGTATCCGGCGCTGGAAACAGCCTGGGCGGATTGGCCGAGCAAGATGTGGCGGACGTCGACGATGCAGGCCGGCAGTCGCTGGATCGAATACATGAAGGCGTTCATGTCCGGCTCGGGTTCCCCCGCCCCGGCGTGGAGGGAGGACGCGGCGGTGAGGTGGGCCGGCTCCAGGCTGGAGACGCCGACGGCGCCGGAACTCTGGAGCAGGGTGGTATAGGTGCGGACGTAGAGATCGACCTCGCGCTTGCCGGGGGTCGGCATCGTCTGCCCGCCCGGCGGCGTCAGCCCCTGCTCGGTCGCTGGGTCGTTGTCCAACGTATGCGGTTCGGGTGCTCGCTCCATCGGCGCGCTATCTCCTCTTCCATCGACCGATTTTGGGGAGTATAGCGGCCATACTGTCTCGGGGATTGCCTCTACGATGAGCGGCGGTCCTTGGACATTTCGTTGCCGCGGAGGCGGCGTTCGGTCGGCTTGCGGTCAAGGAAGAGGTCGAGGGCCATCCAGAGGGTGCGGGAATAGGGGAAGAAGATGATCGGCAGAACAACCGCGGCTGTCGCGGCGATGATCATTTGCCAGATGAGCGAGAGGTCACCGCGAAAGAGAAAGACGAGCACGACCCCGAGTCCAACGAACTCGGCGACGATCAGATTGATGGCGTAGGCGCCGAGGAAATAGCCGTCCTCGCGGGAGAAGATCGTGCCGCGGCGCGGGCAGGCCTCGCGCACGGAGAACCAGTTGGAATAGATGCCGGGCGCGCCACAGTACGGGCAACGGCGCTTCAGCGCACGACCGAGCAGGGTCCGCGGCCGCGGCCAACCGGATGAGGGGAGATCGACGAGGGTCGTCACAAAAGTTCCCTATTGGTGCGGCGAAAGGCGGCAAGGCTCCCTGCTGGTGGTCTCACTATGGGAATGCGATTTCGCACACACCCGAAGCCAGCTTGCGGCGAACTGCCGCCTCCTTTTCCGGTGTGCGCGAGAGACCGACGTAGATCGGCAATTCCTCGAACACGTGAAAGTCTACGAGGCGGTCGCTAAAGAGCTCCATCACTTCGAATCGATGCTCAACGTCAACTGTTGCGTCCAGATAGATGTCACAGGGATCCTCGCCCCATCCGACAGTGAAGGTGGTCGATGGGTATTTGGCGAGGATGAGCGTCTTGATCTCCTCAATAGCAGCTTGAATTCGCGAGCAGCTTGAATTCGCGGATCGTCAAGCAACTCCCGTTCCGATCTCGTTCGGTGTTCCCTCATGCTTGTCGAACTGCTTTGACGAAGAGGCGAGTCCGTCGCAGGGCGCGATACGCCTCGAATTCCGTGATTGATTCGGACTTATAGTCGGCTGAGTGCCGCACCAGCTGGATTTCGTCGAGTTCACGGCGCAACTCAGGCGGGAACTGATGACGCTTGTGAATGAGGTCTCCCACGAACCGACTAATCACGAACTCGTGTGGCCAGCGATCCGCCCGCTTCTCCAGCCGAATGCCTGCCTGAATGAGGGCAGCAATAGCGGCTTGGAAGCACGCGTAATAGTTACGGTTGGCACTGTTGTCGAATCGACCGTTCCAATACTGCCTGCCTGCGCCGGTCAGGCTGTTTTCCGCCTTGGCCAGATAGCGCACCGCGTCGGCGACGTCGTCGATGACGGCAAGTATACGCGGTCTGTTTCCGCGAAACTTGCCGGGTCGTTTTTGCATCGCCTATGCTGCCGGGACACGGTTGACGCGGGGCGCGAGGGATTGGCGCGCACCGCACGCGGCTCAGCAAAGACACGGCGCAATGAACAACGTTGCTTTTCGTCAGACGTACGGGCGGCGCTCGCCCCTCGTCGTGGTAAAGTCGAGTACCCACTCCCGCGCGGCCGTCGCCCCGCTGGCCGCG
>JBOGUE010000364.1:0-12177 GCA_050695955.1 Thermomicrobiales bacterium
GCTTGGTGTCGGCATCGATGAAGACACCGCGGCCCTCGTCGGCGCGGGCGGTGTGCTCGAGATCATCGGCCGCAACAGTGTCACGATTGTCGACGGCACCCATATGTTCTCCGACATCTTTCAGGTCAAGGGACACGGTGGAATTACCGTCAGCGGCGCGGTACTGCACATCCTTACGCCTGGCCGCCGCTTCGACTTACGCAGCCGAAAGCTGTTGGACGTCTAGTCCGGTCTCACATTGGTTCGCTCAATCGCGGCATAATGACCACAACGCCTCGACTTCGAAGACGGCGCAACACCAGGCGCGTGCCGGCGGCGATTTCGTCGCCCGGCAATGCGGACCGACCGACGGCCAATTGGGAAGGGATCGGACATGATCGAGGTCCGCAAGACGACGGTGTATCGAGGACCGAATGTATGGGCGCGCATGCCCATTATCCTCTTCGTCGTCGACATCGGCGACCTCGAAGACCGGCCGTCGAACAAGATTCCGGGCTTTTACGAGCACCTCACTGAGCTCCTTCCGTCGCTCTATGACCATGGTTGTTCACTCGGACGTCCGGGTGGCTTCTTGCAGCGGATGCGTGAAGGGACGTGGATGGGCCATGTATTGGAGCACGTCGCGCTGGAATTGCAAAACCTAGCCGGGGCCGAGGTGGCTCGTGGCAAGACTCGCAGCACCGGAGAACGCGGCGTCTACCGCGTCGTCTATCAATACGAGCAAGAGAACGTCGGCCTGGCGGCCGGCCGCGTCGCCGTGCGATTGCTCAACCACTTGATCTTTGACTACGAGCCCGCCTTCCAGTTCGTGCACGAACTGGAAGAGGGCGTCATCCGAGTTGCGGAGCGGTTGGCCTACGGTCCATCGACTAGTGCCATTGTGTCCGAAGCGGAACGCCGAGGTATTCCAGTGCTTCGTCTCGATCCCCTGCGATCGCTCGTGCAACTCGGCCACGGCTGTTATCAGCAACGAGTTTGGGCAACGGTCACCTCGCGTACGGCGAACATCGCCGTCGACATCGCCAGCAACAAGGAACTGACGAACCGCCTTTTGCATGAAGTCGGCATCCCGGTGCCGCGCAACGCCGTCGTCAAAACCACGGAGGACGCGGTCCGCGCGGCTGAACGGTTCGGCTATCCCGTGGTGCTCAAACCGCTGGATGGTAACCATGGGCGCGGCGTTTGCATTAACCTCAAGAACGCCGAGGAAGTTGGCCGCTTTTACGCAATTGCGGCATCAGAGAGTCGAACTGGTTCGGTCGTCGTCGAGACCTTTGTGACGGGCAAGGACTACCGGATTCTCGTCGTCAACAACCAAGTCGTTGCCGTTGCCGAGCGCGTGCCGGCGCACGTCGTCGGCGACGGGGAGCACAGCGTCGCGCAATTGATCGACATTACGAACGTCGATCCGCGGCGAGGGGTTGGGCACGAGAAGATCCTCACCCGAATTGGTGTCGATACCCAAACCGTGGAGACCCTTCAGCGCCAGAGCCTGTCGCTCGACGACGTACCGGCCGACGGTCAGTTTGTGCAGTTGAAACAGACTGGCAACATGAGCACCGGCGGCACGTCGATCGATCGCACGGACGATATCCATCCGGACAACATCGAGATCGCGCGGCAAGCGGCGATGGTGGTGGGCCTGGATGTGGCCGGGATCGACTTCATTGCCAGCGACATCGCGCTGTCGGTGCGGCAGACCGGCGGCTCCATCGTCGAGGTCAACGCCGGCCCTGGATTCCGCATGCACACCCACCCGACCGACGGCCACCCGCGGCACGTTGGCCGAGCGGTTATCGATATGCTGTTCCCGCCGGGCCAGCCGTATCGCATCCCGATTGTGGCGGTCACTGGAACGAACGGCAAAACGACGACCTCGCGCATGATCGCGCACATCATGAAGACTGCTGGCAAACGCGTTGGGTTGACGACGACCGACGGCATCTATATCGACGGTACGCAGATCATGGCCGGCGACATGAGCGGTCCGACCAGCGCGCAGATGGTTCTCAAGAACCCGGCTGTGAACTTCGCGGTCCTTGAAACCGCGCGTGGAGGCGTTGTGCGTTCCGGTCTCGGATTCGACCGTTGCGACATCGCGGTCGTGACGAATGTCGCCGGTGATCACTTGGGTCTACACGGAATCGATACGCTTGGCGACCTTTCGCGCGTGAAGTCGGTTGTGCCCGCTTCGGTTTTCCGCGACGGCAAAAGCGTCCTCAACGCCGACAATCCATGGACGGTCGACATGGCGCGGATTGCGCGTGGTGAGATCATCTACTTCGCGATGTCCGAGGAGAACCCGGTTGTCCGGGAACACATTCGGGCGCGGGGAAGGGCCATCGTCCTCCGGGAAACCCGGCACGGCGAAATGATCACGATCATTGAGCACAAGCGCGACACGAGCCTGCTGCTCGTCAGTCAGATCCCGGCCACTTTCGACGGGCGAAACCGGGCGAATGTGGCGAATGGGATGGCCGCGGCCGCCGCCGCGCTCGGGGCTGACGTACAGCTCGAATACCTGCGACAAGCGCTACGGACGTTTACTACCAGCTTCTTCCAAACACCGGGCCGATTTAACTTCTTGGAACTGAATGGGCGGCGCGTGTTGATGGACTATTGCCACAACGTTGCCGGCCTCGAAGCAGTAGGTGACTTTGTCCGGCGGCTCGCCCCGGTTCGTTCCCTGGCCCTCATCTCGATCCCTGGGGACCGACAGGACTCGGACATCGAAGCTTTCGGTCGGCTCGCGGCGGAGATCTTCGACGAGCTCGTGATTCGCGAGGACACGAACACGCGTGGTCGACAGCGCGGAGAGATCGCCGGTCTGCTCAAGGCTGCCGCACTGAACGGCGGCATGGATGAAGTGAAGATTCTGACCGTCCTGGACGAAATGGACGCGGTGCGCGAGGCGATTCTACGAAGTGAAAAGGACGATCTGGTCGTCCTCATGGTCGACAAGCCGATGGCAGTATGGGACGAACTGCAAACGGAGGCAGGCGCGCACGCACTGGTCTAGGACGGCCGCGCCTAGACTGGGCGCCCGCGCTCATCGAGGATCTGTTGGATGTCTGGGATGTGTTCCAGGCACATTAAGACAACGACGTCATCCGGCTCCGCCTCGGCAAGTGCGGCTTCGAGGGCTGCAATCTCGTCTCGTTCGATGCTCCAAGGCGCCGAGGCCGCGGCGTTGAGACCTTTGACATAGAACGAATTCAGCTCGTCGTTGCTCAATCGGCCGCGCAGATACTTCTTGGTTTCCTTGATAAAAACACGGTCGCTGGCCGTGCCCGCCAGGCGCCCGATCCCTACCAGCGCTTCGTCCGTCCGGTCGCCGGCCGTACCGATGATCGAGATGATCCGTCCGTTTGTCCCTTTGACGTCGTTTGCAAGCGATAGAAGGTAGCGAAGTCCGACTTCATTGTGGGCAAAGTCGACGATGACGCGCACGCCGTCAACGTCGAAGAGGTTAAGTCGCCCGAGGTTGTGGGTAGCATCGTTCTTGAAGCTGACAAGACCGCTTCGAACTTCTTCCTCCGACCGACCTAACCCGATGCCAGCCGCCGCCGCGCAGAGCGCGTTCTCAACCATATGTCGCGCGCGACCCCCGTAAGTGATCGGGATGTCCGCGACGTCGATCAGCTTCGTCGCGTGACCATGCTGCCAAAGCCAAACACGCTGGTCGCGCGCAATCAGCGCGAAGCCGCCGGCTTGAACGTGTGCGTCAACCGTCGTATTTTGAGGATCCTGCGAGACGAAGAAAACCCGCGCGCGAACGTCCTGCGCGACTGACCGCACGAGGGCATCATCAGCATTCAACACGGCGTATCCCGTGGGACGAGTTACTCGGACAACGGTCGACTTCACCTTGGTGAGTCCTTCGACGGTACGGATGCCCTGGAGATCAAGGTGGTCAGGGCTCACGTTGGTGAAGATTCCGACATCGTTGCTTTCGTAGGCGATGCCGCGCAGGAGAATGCCGCCGCGAGCCGTCTCAAGCACCGCGACGTCAACAGTTTCGTCGTCAAGGACCCGCCTGGCGCCGGCTGGCCCCGTGTAGTCACCGTCGAGCACGAGGTCCCCATTGATGTAGACACCAGACGAGGAGGACCATCCGGCGACAAGTCCGGCGTTGCGGAGAATGTGGGCGATCAAGCGGGTCGTCGTCGTCTTGCCGTTGGTGCCAGTCACGCCGACGATAGGAATCCGTCGATCGGCGTCCCGTACCATGAGTGGCCGGTCGTCCGGAGCGGTCGAGGCGGCCAACTGGACTAGTTCGTCCTCGTAACCTAAGGGCGGGTCTCCTGTGCCGGTGGCGACCGCGGCGATAATCCGCGCGATCCTCATCGCGGCGCGGCGGTGAGACCAGCCGAAGACCAGCGCGGACCGATTTGGAGTCTCCAGTGGTTGCCAATCCACGGATGGGACGGGCAGGCCGACGTTTGCGTGGATGCGCCGAACCGCCTCGCAAAGCATTAGCGCAAGTGAAACGAGTTGAACGTTGCTGCCGATGTCAGCTGGCGGTGCAACCTGGAAGATCGTACGGAGCCTGGAGATTCGTTGATCAGTCGCGTCGTCAGGCGAGACGCGAAACTCGACCTTGATTGCCGGTTCCAGAAGGAAGAGGTTTGGACCGTCGAGGTCGCGGACTTCAACCAGCTCCACTCCGGGCCCTCCCGTGTCCAGTTGACATGTTGTTGGAGGCGCGAACCACCGTTTTAGTCCCGAATCGTTGGAACCGTTAGGCCGCGGACTGTGCCAAAACGACGATCGTGTTGAAGAGCGCGTGGGTCATGATGGCCGTCGTGGTCCCAAAGTAGCGGCGCTCGACGCCGAGCATTACACCGGTTAGGAAGAGTCCAACAAGCACGAACGCCAGGCCGTACTGAACATGGAGCAGCGCGAAGAACGTCGATGTCAGCAGAATACCGAATCTGGGCTGCACCGCGCCACGCAAGAGGATCTCCTCGCCGATCCCCGCGCTCAGCCCGAGAACGACTGCGCCGAGCGGATTCTGTACGTCGGCGGTCAGGTCCTCGGTCACCTGGTCGATCTTTTCCGCGACGTCCGGCTGGACGACTTCGGTCAGGATGCCGGCAATGCCGTTGATCAGGAATGCAAGAAAGGTGAATCCCACGGCGATGCTAATCGTGCGCAGGGTCGGCCACTCGATGCCGAGTCGTTTTGTGGCGTCTTTGACGCTGCGATGAAAGCCAACCCCGACCGTGGCGTAGGCGAGGCCAAAGAAAAAGAGCACCTGAATAACCAGGTCTGCCAAACCGACTGCCGTGACCCCTTCCTCGGGTTCGGGCGCGCGCAGAAAGAGAACACCCAGCAGTCCGATGCCGGACAAGATGACGCAGAGGCCTGCCATGTCGACCGGCGATGCCGGGTCCATCGGCGTGTACGTTGAGACTATTTTGCGCACCGGCCTTGCCAGCGGAATGGAAAGGCCGAGCCCGATGACGAGCAACAACGGGCCGTCATCTTGTCCGGCGACGGTAAAGGCGAGGCCGGCGATAGCGAGGAGGATGCCAGGAATGCCGAAGAGCAGGTAGAGGCCGACGTTAGCGGAGCGATCATGGCGAGCGCGAAACGCCCAGTAGGCGACGCCGTACGCGGCGCCCAACGCGAGGAGGAAAACGAGGATCGTAAAGACAAACAAGGCGCTCGAGTGCTCCTCGGTGTGTTAGCACCGATGCCGCGGCCACATGCACGAAACGGCCGCCCCGCGGGCGGCGTGACGAGTATAAACCGATTGCCCGCGTGAACAGCTCACGTTCCCGACGAAAGCTGGCCGCCTCATTCGAGCACGGATGCTAGACTCCATCGGTACGAGATGCTGTCACACGAGCTCGAGAAAGCGATTGTTCACGTGTCTGATCGACATACTGATTCGAACCGAACATCGAACGAACCGCAAGCGTCGACTGTCGCCCGGCACCATGGACGGCGGACAGGCCTGGGACGCGGGCTTGGCGCGCTGATCCCGACGATGCCCGAAGACTCGGGCGCCGCGACGCGCGAGGTCGAGATCAGCCAAATCGAGCCGAATCCGTACCAACCTCGAACCGAGATGGATGGTGGGAAGCTCGAAGCGCTCGTTGAATCGATCCGCACTCATGGCGTCATCCAACCACTGCTCGTCAAGCAATCGACCGACGACTCTCGGTATGTACTCATTGCCGGCGAGCGGCGCTGGCGAGCGGCGCGCCTGGCAGGGTTGCGATCTGTGCCGATTGTGGTCAAGGACGCCGCGCCGCAGGCCATGCTGGAGCTGGCGCTCGTCGAGAACGTCGTACGAGCCGATCTCTCTCCGCTCGAGGAAGCAGCGGCTTACCGCCAACTCGTCGACGATTTTGGTCTTACCCAAGCCGACGTTGCAAAACGGGTCGGCCGGTCACGCGTCAGCGTGACCAATACGCTGCGATTGCTGTCGGCCCCGGACGGTGTGCAAACGGCGTTGACGCTCGGGCAGATAACGGAAGGGCACGCCCGGGCGTTACTAGGCCTGCCTTCGGCCGCGGATCAACTTGCGCTGTTGGACTCATTGATTTCGCGTGGGTGGACGGTGCGCCAAACCGAGGCGGCCGTCCGGCGCTGGCTGAGCGACCGGTCCCGGCGTCTGCCGACAAAAAATGAGCGCATCGTTGAAGATGAGCGGCTGCAAGATCGGCTGCGATCTGCGCTCGGCACCAAGGTCGCGTTTCGCCGGGATACCCGTGGTGGCGGGTCGATCACGATCCACTTTTATTCCGATGAAGAGCTGCAAACGCTGGTGGAGCGCGTTGCGGGCGAGGAACTTTGGTAGTCGCCCGCGCGGCGCCCAGTTTTAGGCTGGGTCGCACGCCTCTGTTCGTACCTCCAGCCGCGTGATTTCGCCGCTTTGCGCGTCAACATGGGCCAAGAGTCCCGCACGATCGGTGAGACTGTCGGCATAGGTCACCACCCATACAGGCATGCCATTGGTGTTCGCGGTGAGTGAGATCCGGGTCAGATGACGGTTGACAGGACAATCGAATCGCCAGGATCGCCCTTTCCGTGCCTCGATTGCCATGACCGCGGATGCGGAGCTGATTGGACTTTTCATTGGATCGAGCGCCGTAACAACTTCCTCGCGGGGCCAGGCAACGATCCGGTCTTGGACCAGTACGCCGCTCGTGCGTTCATAAAAGAGACTCAACGTTCCTTGCTTGCCGGCATTGCCGCCTGGTCGAAAGAATGTGTAGGCGATCCAACCGCCTGGCGCCACCATAATCGGCGATTGCGGGTCGACCGAAAGCGGCCAATCGATCTGCATGCTGACCGCGAAGAGTTGCGCATCCGATGACCAGTCAAATGCAATTTTTTTCGCGGCTGGATAACCACTCTCGATGGTTAGGGGAAGCGCGTTCGACTCTCCTAGCCTATCAGCAGCCTTGAAGACCGACGGCTCAGTGAACTCGCGTACGGCCAGAGTTCCGCCCACGGCTAATTGCAGGACGACGATTATGGCCAGCACGGAACGGAGAGGATTGACGCGTCCCGTCGTCACGGCTTTCACACCGCATAGCTCGCCGAGTGTGCGATTGCGGCACCGCCAGTCGAAGGGACTTCGATTCCGCCCACGACTTCCCACCCTTCGAGCGCGAGGTCGACAGCAATCGTTTTCTGGGTATATTGGTCCGTAAGCCAGGTGAGACTCTCGCCACGGGCAGGAGAAGGATCGGGTGCGACCTCATCTTCTCGCACGACCGCAACTTCAGATACCGCTTCGAGCACGACGGTCAATTGCAGAAAGTCTCGACTGATGATCGACGCCCAGTGCAGATGACCTTCGACTCGACCGAACTGCATGTCCGTCGCACCTGTAATGTCCCTGCACATTGTGATGCCGCCGCCTACTGCATGCCAGTCGGGTAATCTCTGCTCCCCGCGTATACTTGTGGTGTGACGGAGCTATTCGCGATTGATGGATGGTAGCAGCCGCATGAACGACGATACGAGCAAGACATTGATGGGACTCAAGGATCGGCTGGATCGAATCGGGGTGCGTCTTTGACTTGGCCGGCGACCGGCGAGAAGTCGACGACCTCGAACAACGAAGTGGGGAGCCGGGGTTCTGGGACGACCCTCGGACCGCGCAGAGCGTCATGCGCCGCATTGGCGAGGTGCGCGCCCGCCTGCACGCGTGGGAGGAGCTCGACGCTAACATCGGCGACTTGTCAACGCTTGTTGAGATGACCGATGGCGACGCGGCGCTTGCCGGCGAATTGGCGTTAGAAGCGGAGGTCGTGGAGCGTCGACTCGACGCTCTAGAACTTCATCTCGCGTTGAACGATGAGCATGATGGATCTGATGCGATTCTGATGGTCCATTCGGGCGAAGGCGGTGTCGACGCGCAAGACTTCGCCGAGATGCTGAGCCGTATGTATCTTCGCTGGGGCGACCGGCGCGGATTCAAGGCGGAATTGCTCGATTCGAGCGCGGGAGAAGAGGCGGGAATCAAAAACGCCACGATTGAATTCCGTGGGCCGAACGCCTATGGGTTTGCCAAAGCAGAGGCTGGTTCGCATCGCCTTGTGCGACTCTCACCCTACGATGCCGCGCATCGCCGGCACACCGCGTTTGCGCTGGTTGAAGTGATGCCGGAAATCGAGAACGATACCGAGATCGATTTGAAGGCAGACGACGTGCGAGTTGATACCTTTCGGTCCTCCGGCGCCGGCGGCCAGCACGTCAATAAGACCGACTCCGCGGTGCGCCTCACGCACGTGCCATCCGGAATCGTCGTTACGTGTCAGAACGAGCGGAGCCAGATCCAGAACCGCGAATCCGCCTTCAAGATCCTGCGGGCGCGGCTCTTGGAACGTAAGCTCAAGGCGGAAGCGGACGAACGCGCGCGACTCAAAGGTGAACACGTTGCCGCGGGGTTTGGCAATCGAATCCGGTCATACGTGCTGCACCCCTACACGTTGGTGACGGACCATCGCACGGATACCAGTGTTGGGGATGCCCAGGCCGTTTTGGACGGTGGAATTGACCCGTTTATTGACGCCTACTTGCACCAGAAGATCGGTCAACCGGATGGAGACGCATGATGCGCCATCGTTTCTCCATGTGCGTCGTGCTGATCATAGCGGCCGCCCTCCTCGGCTTTGGATGGAACATTGTTGGATCCACCGCGGCGTTCGAGGCCCAAGTTGCCAGCACCTACAGTGCTGCCGAAAACGAGGTGACGCCGCACTTTCCCGAAACGATCACATTTTCGCTGCAAGGCGAGACACCGTTCGAGCTTGAGCGCGTTGAGTTGCTCTACTCGATTGCCGACAACCCGACATTGCGTCTGGCGACTCCGCCGTTTGAGTCCGGTTCGACGATCGAGATTAGCCACAACCTGAACCTTCTGGTGAATTTTATCCCCGTCGGCGTCGACGTGACCTATCAATGGCGCCTGACCGGTACGGACGGGTCGGTCGCTGAAACCGAGCCGCGGAGCTTCACATGGCAGGATGATCGGTTCGACTGGCAGTCTGTCACAAACGATCAGGTGACCGTGTATTCGTACAACGGGAACGAGGCATTTAGTGGCCTGATTCTGGAGACGGCACAGGGAACAGTTGACCGGCTCCGCACCGACTTTGGGGTAGAGGAAGTTCCGCCGATCCGAATATGGGCGTACAAATCGACCGAAGATTTTCGCGGGACCCAGATGAGTAACAGTGAATCCTGGATCGCCGGCACCGCGTATCCGCAATACCACGTGATTCTGGCCGTGCTGCCCGAGGGTGACAAGTACGAGGTAGGGCGGATCGTGCCCCACGAGATCAGCCATCAGGTGCTGTACGAGGCCACCAGAAACCCGTTCAACTCGCCGCCCATTTGGCTCGACGAGGGACTCGCGGTGTTGAATCAAGACGCCGGCGATGAGGATTTCCCGGCGTTGGTGCAGAACGCTGCCGATCAGGGTCGTCTCTTTTCGGTCCGCGCCTTAATCGCGACGCCACCCCTCGACCCCGCCGACGCCACCCTCTATTACGCCGAGAGCCTGAGTGTCGTTCGGTTCATTGTCGACCATTTTGGCGCTGACAGAATCGCGGCCCTGATCGATGCTTACCGGCTGGGAATCTCCCACGACGAAGCCGCGGAACGTGCGCTCGGCGTCGACCTGACCGAACTTGACAGGCTCTGGAAGGCGAGCCTTGGGTATCAAGGAGACCGGGGGCAAGCTGGCGGCGTTTCTCTTGGTTCGGGGGGGCGCGATGGCGGAGCGTCACTCCTCGCTTCCGGTGTCCTGATTATGGCGATTGCGGCTGTCGCCGCCGTGGTCGTCGGCGTGGTGACTATCCGGCGGTCCAGACGAACCAATGAGGAAGAGCAGGACGAGGATCCTTCAGGCCACATACCAGGCACCGCAATTGAAGAGTCGGCTGGGAGCTATTCGGGATGATCCAACAACCCAGTTGGACGCGACGGGCGCACATAATGGACCCGGCGGCCATCGAACGAAAGCTCGGACTCGACGTGTACAATGTCGACTCGGACCGAGCGCACATACGAATCATTGACCGCGACGTTTGCCTTCACTGCCAGCGTCAACAATGCATCAACTGCTGCCCGGCCAACTGTTACGTGCCGCAAGAGGACGGACTGGTCCTCTTCTCGTATGAAGGCTGCGTCGAGTGCGGCACGTGCCGGATCGTCTGCCACGAATTCACCAACATCGAGTGGACGTACCCACGCGGTGGATTCGGCATTCAATACCGCCACGGCTAAGGCACTTCATTCCGGTCCATTGGCCGGATTTCACGGGACATGCCATGTATTGGACGAAAAAGCACGTCTTGGTTTGTACCGCATCCCACTGCGCCCAGAAGGGAGCCAACGACGTCGCGGGGCGCTTGAGATTAGACATCATTCGCCGTGGACTTGACGTTGATATCCTGGTCAACAACTGCGGCACGATCGACCTGTGCGACATCGGGCCAAATCTCGTCATCTACCCCGATAACGTCATTTACAGCGGCGTCACGGTCAAGGATTTGCCGGAAATCGTCGCGTCGCTGACGGGCGGTCCAATTGTCGAGCGGTTGGTCCTTAGCCCTTCTACTCCTGCCGAGTCGTCACGAAAGGCGTTCTATCTCGCCGCGGTGATACCGGATCCGGTGCGTCCTTCCGCGGAATTTCTGACGCTCGCCGGCGAACACGGCTTCGATGAGGCGTGGGTCGGGGAGCAACAGCGTCGTGGGTTTGTTGCGCGGAAGCCGGGGCAGGACGACGGTCCGGAAACCCTCACCGTCACCAAGAAGGCGCGCGCTCGTTACGGCGTCTGACGCTCCGCCGACGGCAGTCACGAATAACACGCGGAGTACAATTGGGACCGGAACTTCGGTTCCGACAACCTTCTGCCCGCGAGTTTCACAACGACCGAGCGATGCGGCAAATACTCTCTCAGCACATCCAACCCTCTCGTTCCCTGTGGATTCGGATTGCCATCGCGGTGATCCTGATCGCTGTGTCAGCACTGACGAACCGTCAATTTTTGGGCTGGGGCTTGTTCGTCGTTTTCGCGGTGCTGGCCGTGCCGTTGGGACGCGCTCGATCGTTTCTGTATTCGTTTGTGCCATATGCCGTTGTATGGTTTGTTTTCACCGCGCTCCGATCACTGGCTGACGAGACGGTTCTCGCCCGCACGCTCAATACGCACGTCTCTCGCCTGGAGCGCTGGCTTTTTGGTGGCCAATTGCCATCGATCACGCTGCAGGACCGCTTTCTCGATCTCAGCAATCTCAGTTGGTATGACTACTTCCTCACGGGCGTTCACTGGTCCTATTTCATCATTCCGCATGCGGTCGCAATTCGAACCTGGCAGAAGCACCCGGCGCTTTTTCGCCATTACTTGGGCGCGATGATGCTGCTCTTGGCGGTCGGTCTCTGTATCTACTTCTTAATTCCATCGAATCCGCCCTGGTTGGCGCCTGAGCCAATCAACAGCCCATCGGCCGCCCCCGTGTTCCGCGTGATGGAAGCAATTGGTAAGGAACTCGGTGGTGGTCTGTATCAAGCAAGCTACCGGGTTATCGGCGAATCGAACGCGATTGCGGCCATGCCATCGATCCACATGGCGATCACCTTTCTGCTTGTTTTTCCCGCCAGACGAGCGGGGCGGCGATGGACGATACTGGCGTTCATATACTC
>JBOGUE010000365.1:0-4656 GCA_050695955.1 Thermomicrobiales bacterium
GTCCCGCACCATCGATCACATCTCCGGCGGGCGCTTCATCCTCGGCATCGGCGCCGGCTGGTCTGAGCGCGACTACAACGAGTACGGCTACGAGTTTATGAGCGGACCGGACCGCCTGCGCGACCTCGATGCCGCGTTGCCGGTGATCAAGGATCGCCTCGGCAAGCTCAACCCCGGTCCGGTGCGCGGCCAAATCCCGATCATGATCGGTGGCTCCGGCGAGAAAGTGACCTTGCGCATCGCCGCCCAACACGCCGACATCTGGCACGGCTTCGGTGACCCGGCCGAGGCGGGCCGGCGCAACCGCATCCTCGACGACTGGTGCGCTAAAGTTGGCCGCGACCCCGCCGCCATCGAGCGCTCGACCAATGTCGCCAAGCCCTTCGCCGCCGAGCAAGCGGACGCCTACGTCGCCCAAGGCTTCACCCTTCTCATCGTCAACGCCGGCGGTCCCAATTTCGACACCGAGCCCCTCCGCCAATTGGTCGAGTGGCGCGATCGCCGGCGGTCAGAATCGGGCGATGCCTGATAGGGAGCACCTGGACATGAGCACTGAACAGACAACCCACGATCGCATCGCCTTCCTCCGCGGGCTGCGCTCCGTACGGGCATTTCGGCCGGATCCTGTGCCTCAACAGGTCATCGCCGACATCCTCGACGTCGCCCGCTGGTCAGGCAGCGCCAAGAATCTCCAGCCGTGGGATTTCGTCGTCGTCCACGACCGGGCTACACTGGAAACCCTTGGCGCGCTTGAGGGGTACGTCACCCACCTTGCCGGCGCAACATTCGTCATCGTCATCGTCTTGGCCAACGAGGGCGAACGGACCGAGCAAGAAACCTTCGACGACGGCAAAGTCAGCGAGCGAATGATGCTGGCCGCCGCCGCGCACGGCGTCGGTTCCTGCATCGGCTGGTTCCACGGCACCGGCCGCGACGAGGCCAAGCGCATCCTCGGCGTACCATCGGACCACGTTCTGCGCACCGCGATCTCTTTCGGCTACCCCGACGAGGCCGCTTTGCGCGCCCGCCCCAAACCGCCCGAAGCCCGCAAATCGCTGAGCAAGTTGGTGCATCTCGAACGGTACGGATAGAGCAGGCCCACCTTCCGTCATTCCGAGCCAGCGAGGAATCGTCCCGTCGTTCTTTGGACGAGACGATTCCCCGCCGATCAGTCAACCACTGCTTCCGCCTCAATCTCGACCTTCCACCGCGGATCGAGCAGCCCAGCGACCACGACCATCGTGCTCGCCGGCCGCACCTCGCCGAAAACTACCCCGTGCGCCCGCCCGACCGCCTCCGCGTCTGTCGCGTCCGTGATGAACGTGCGGGTCCGCACCACGTGCTCCGGCCCGGCCCCTGCCTCGCCAAGCGCCGCGACGATGATCTCCAGGCACCTTCTCGCCTGTATTTCTGGGTCCGGATCGCACGTGCCATCCGGCCAGATCGGCGCCGTCCCCGACACGATCACCCGCTCGCCGACCCGCACCGCCCGGCTAAACCCGATCCTCGCCTCGTACGGTGACCCGGAGGCGATCCGCTGACGCGCAGCCATCATCCGCTCCATCACACATCACACCAGTCGCTGCAACACCTGCGCGCGCGCGTCCGTGATCCACCGTGGATCGCGCGGGAACCTCGCAAAATCGACGATCCCGTCCAGCAAGAAATCACTCCGCTCAACCCCAGCCGCTTGCAGCAGCGCATAGTCCTGCAAACTCTCCGCAAAGACCTCCCACCGGATCGAATCGAGCGGCCCATCCGGGCCGGGATAGACGACGAAGGGGTCGCCATAGCCCCAATTCGGCCAGGCGAGTGCGTCCGTCACCTGGAACGGGTCGATCAGCATCGTCGCCTGCCGCTGGTACCAGTAGTTGTAGCCCCAATGCAGGAAGCCCTGGACGCCCATGCGGTAGAGCAGCCAGCCCGACATCCGGACTTTCGCCAGAGGCGTGTCGAACATCCGGTTCAGGTAGCGTCCGCGTGGCACGCAACAGAAATAGGCCCAGGCCGGGAAACCCTCCGCGGCAAATGCCGGGACCGACGGCAGCAACGCGACCGGCGTGTCCGTGACCCCTGCCCGCGCGTAGTCCACCTCGCTCAGCGCATCCATCACCCGCATCCACGGCGCCAGGTCGCGCAGCACATCCCGCGCCGCCCGGTAGTCCGCCAGTTGCTCGGCCCCGTGCGGCTCGTCGGAGAGATGGAAGAAGCTCCGCGCCATCACTCCTTCCGCCCGCAGGAACCGCTCGCACGCGGGCAGGAACTCACCGAGAAAGGCCCGGTACGTCTCGGACGTCCCCGGCGTCTCCGGGTCCCACAGCAACGTGCCGTCTTCGCCGTGGCCCCGGTAGATGCGGATGGCGTGCCGCGCCCCCCACTGCGAGAAGAGGTGCGACCACTCGAACCGGTCAAGCCCGGCTGCCTTCGCCTCGTCGATCCATCGCTTGACCTGCCTCCAGTCGAAGCGGTAGCCATCACCTTCGCGCTCGACGTGGAGCAATTGGGTTGGTCGCTTGATGCCGTCCAGTGGCGGCGTAAAGATCGGCGTCAGGATCGTGTCTTGCCCATGCTCAACGACGTTACGGAAGTACGGGCCGACCAAACGCCAGAACGCCTCGCCAAACAGATCGACCCGATACCAGTCGGCGATCGCATCGGCATAGAACCAATGCGTCACGGGAAAGTCCCGCCGCTTTGGCAACGCCGCGTCATGCACGGTCAGCCGAACCGTAAGGCTGGTTGAGGGTCCATCGGCCTCCGTCAGTGTTGCCCGCAACTCATGCTCTCCGGGCGTGGCGTCCTGCCCGACCGACACCGTGACCCAGAAACTGTTCGTCTCCCGCGATCCTGCCGTCAGACTCGTCTCGGGAAAGAGCGGATCGGGCACGAACCCCGGCAAAAACGCGAGTCCTTCGGCATCGTCCGAGGGCGTATCTGTATTCAGATGCGGCATCGGCACGTACCCAACCCGCCGCACCCGGACCGCGATCCCCTCCGGTCCCTCAACCCCCGTCTCAACCGTCGCCGGCTCGTCACCCGTCCGGCACACGACCTGAAACGACACCCGCTCCCCACGAAGCGCACTCAGCCGAAGCTCGTCGCGCGCTTCCGCCTCCGACCGTGGATAAAACCGCCGCAAGGAGTCCGCGAGCCAGGTCTGCCAACGCTGCACGATTCCCCCAATCTCTTGCCGTGTGTCCGTTGGAACTGCTAATCAAGCGCCCAAAGCACGACGCCGATGCCAATCGCGATAAAGACGATACCCCCAAATATCGTCTTGACCTCCCAGGCGTCGGTGCGCTCTGACTTTTCGCCTTCGAGCGCGTTGTCGAACTTTGTCAGTTGCCACATGAAGTCCCGGCCGAAGATGAATACCAGCCCGAGACCGATGAGCGCGATTCCGCCAAGTGTTGCCCCAGTCACTTTGGATTTCGACCTCCTTGTGTCCCTGCTCGTCCATGACTTTGGACGAGTCTACGCCGTCGGTCAAGAGGCACGGTCCCATGGCTCCGAGATTGTGTCGCTATTCAAACCGCGCTCCTAGCCAAGACCCGCCCCTCGCATCGACTATCCGCGCGGCGCCCCGCCATGTTCATGCCGTGGTGGCGACGCCACGCGTGTCGCAAAGCTCCCGCACCACGACGTCGGCCAGTCGTAAATGCGGCCCCGCGGGAGCGATTCCTCTTGACGTCGGAATGACAGGAGGGGCGATGGGAATGACGGGGGTCGCTAAAACTGCACCCCCAGTTTGATCGACCGTTCCGGGCGCTCGTCGATGGCGCGGTAGGCCTCGACGCTCTCCGCGAACGGCACGATCGGTGTCACGATGCCGTCGGCCCGCAGGCGGCCACTGGTGAGCCAGCGCAGCGTCACCTCGACCAGCCGTTCTAGCGTCCAGCCCGGCGCATCGCGCGACGGCAGACTCTCCGCCCGCGCCGACACCAACCGCAATCGGTTGACGTGGAACTCCTCACCCAACCGCAACCCGGCCGCCTCCCCTCCGTAGAACGAGAGGACGCAGATCGTCCCGCCGAACCGCGTGGCGCGAATCGCCTGATGCAGCGCCTGGCTGCTCCCCGAAACCTCGATCGCCACGTCCACCCCGAGGTCGCCCACCTGCGACGGCTTCTCCCAGTAGCCGCCCAGCACCGAGGAGCGAGGCGTGCTTTCCGTGTCGTCGCCCCGTTCCTCGTTCCTCGCTCCTCGCTCCTCGCTTCTTGTCAGGCGGCGGATCGCCAACCCGGTGTCGCCGTCGCCCGCCCGAGGGTCGAGCGTCTCGTCCGCGCCGAACGACAACGCAAGATCCCGCCGTTCCCCAATCGGATCGACCGCGACAATCCAATCGGCCCCGGCGATACGCGCGATCTGCACGGCCATCAGCCCGATTGCGCCCAGCCCGAAGACCGCCACCCGGTCGCCCAGCGTGATCCCGGCGTCGCGGATCGCCATCGCCATCACCGCCGGGTCGAGGCACACCGCGGCCTCCGGCGACACTCCTTCCGGCAACGGGTCGGCCCGCGTCTCCTCCACCGTCTGCGTCTCGCGGATCGGGAAGTGGCCAAATACGCGGTCGCCGCCCGCAAACCGGGTCACACCCAAGCCGACCTCGGTGACGACGCCCACCGCCATATTGCCGAGCCGCATCGGGAACCGGCC
>JBOGUE010000366.1:0-11485 GCA_050695955.1 Thermomicrobiales bacterium
TTCGCGCGACGGGAGGGCGCAGGTCCCTCCCCTACGACGATGTGGTGCATTTCGCCCAGGCATCGCTCCTTTCATTCCTGCACCCGAATGCGCGGGTCGATTGCGCCGTAGAGAAGGTCGACGACGAGATTGATGCCCAGCGTGAGGACGGCGACGAAGAGGACGTTGGCCAACACGACCGGATAGTCACGGGCCAGGGCGGCGCTCGTCGTCACCTTGCCCAGGCCGGGCAGACCGAAGACGGTTTCCACGATCACCGAGCCGCCGAGGGTGACCGGAATCAGGGTGTTGAGCAGCCCAATGACCGGGATGAGGGCGTTGCGCAGCGCGTGGCGCAGCATCACCGCCGTTTCGCCCAGCCCTTTGGCGCGGGCGGTGCGGACGTAGTCGTCCGCCAGGACGCCGACCAGACCGTCGCGTAGGTAGCGCGCGAGGATCGGCGCCGTGCCGATGGCGACGACGGCGGCCGGCATCACCAGGTACTCTGGTTGCGGGTGGAATCCGACGGTGCCGACCGGCGCGATGCCGGACCCCGGCAACAACCCCCATTCCTCCGTGAAGAGACGCACCAAGATCAATCCGAGGAGAAACGAGGGGATGGCAAGCGAGGTCACTATCGTCGTCGAGACGCCGCGATCGACCCAACCGCCCGGCCGGCGACCGGCGAGCGTGCCCAGGGCCAGCGCCACTACGACCGCGATCCCGAGACCGAGTCCGCCGATGAGCGCGGTCACGGGGAAGGCGTCGGCGATGATCTCGGAGGTCGGCTGCGTCGATTTGAAGGAGCGGAGGTCGCCGGTGACCAACCGCCACATCATCGTCCCGTATTGGACCGGGAAGGGATCGTTGAGGCCCATCTGGTCGCGCACCGCCGCGCGCTCCTCTTCCGAGAGCAGTGTCGGGTCGACGACCAGCGCGAGCGGATCGCCGGGGGCCAGTCTGAACATGGTGAAGGCGAGCAGCGAGATGCCGAGCAGCAGTGGCACCGTCTCGACGAGCCGGTTCGTCCAGTAGCGCATCGTAGGTCACCGCCTCCGCCGCTGGGGATCGAGCGCGTCCCGCAACCCCTCGCCGACCAGGTTGAAGGCGAGGACGACGAGGAAGATCGCCGCGCCCGGCACGGCGACCAACCACCAGGCCTGCCGCATGTAATTTGCGCCATCGGAGACCATGTTGCCCCAGGTGGCGGTCGGCGGCGCGACGCCGAGACCGAGGTAGCTCAACCCCGACTCGACCAGGATGTTATTCGCCACTCGGATCGTGGCACTGGCGATCACGACCGGCGCCAGTTGCGGCACCAGATGGCGGGCGACGATCCAGAGGTCGTTTGCCCCGACCACCCGCGCCGCCAGGACGAAATCGCGCCGGCGCAGGTTCAGGATCAGCGCCCGCACCACGCGCGCGTTGGTCGGCCAGGCGGTGAGCCCGATCATCGCGATCAGCAGGCTCACGCTGCGGCCGAAGGTCGCCACGGTGAGGATGAGCAGGAAGAAGGTCGGGAAGACGAGGACCACGTCGGTCAGGCGCATCAGGACGCGATCGAGCCAACCGCCGTAGTACCCGGCGGCGCTGCCCACGGCCACGCCGACGACGACCGCGATCAGCATCGACGGCAGCGCCACACCGAGCGAGACGCGCCCGGCGTACATCAACCGGCTCAGGACGTCGCGGCCCAACTCGTCGCCGCCAAGGATATAGTCGGCGCCGGGCTTGGCCAGCCGATATTGGAAGAGTTGCTCGTCCGGCTGATACGGCGCCAGCACCGGCGCCAGCAGCGAGACGGCCGTCACCACCAGGATGATCGCCGTCCCGATTGCCAGCCGGCGGTTGCCCGCCACCCACCGCGCGGTATCGACCGCCGAACGGCGCCCGCTGGTCGCCGGGTTAACCCGCCCAACCGGGATCGCGCGACCGCGCAGCGCGAATGGTCTATCCACGGAAATACCACTCCCGCGCGTCGCGCCACTCGAAGTAGAGACTGGTGCGGTCGGGGGCGATCAAGTCGGCGGAGTAGGCGTAGGTCTGGTCCGGGTTGCCGAGCCAGAGGTGCGGCACGTCCTGGGCGATCACCTCTTGCCACTCGTAATAGAGCGCCTTCCGCTCCTCCTGCACAGTCGTGGCAGCGGCGGCCAGGATCAGTTCGTCGGAGCGCGGATTGTCGTAGCTATTGCGATTGTTCGCGCTCAGGAAGTAACCGGGCAACGCGTAGTGGGGGTCGGTATAGAGAGTGTAGGGCACGTGCAGGGCGACCGCGTCGAACTTCTTGGTGAGGTAAAACTGGGTCGACATCGTCGGCCAATCGACGATCTCCAGGTTGGCCTCGACGCCGATCTCCTTCCATTGCTGCTGGACGATCTGCCACCAGATCTGGTCGAAGGCATGGAGGGTGAAGGAAAAGGGCTGGCCGTCCCTCTCGCGGACCCCGTCGTCGTTGAGCGTCCACCCCGCCTCGTCCAGAAGCTGCGCCGCTTGCGCCGGGTCATTGTCGAAGAGGGTCGTGTCGTGCTTGGTCGGCCACCAGTCGTAGGGGAAGACCGAATTGTAGATTTTGGCCCGGCTCTTCCAGGCCAGGTCGGCGATGGCCTGCCGGTTGAGGGCGTAGGAGAGCGCCTTGCGCACCTTCAGGTCTTCGAAGAACTGGCTCTTGAGGTTGAACTCGATGTACTGGTTGGCCTGCCCCGGCTTCTGCACGAGGCGCAGGCTCGTGTCGCCTTCGAGGGCGTCGACGTCGTCGAGCGTGACGCTGGCGGCGTTGACCTCGCCCGCCTTCAGCGCCGTGACCAGGGCATTGCCGGAGAGTCCGGCGAGGCGGAGGACGATCCGATCGAGGGTCGGGCGGCCGGCGAAGTGGCCGTCGTAGGCGCGGCCGACGATGCTGTCGCCCGCGTTCCAGGCCTCGAACGCGAACGGGCCGGTGCCAATGGGGGCGCGGGCAAAGGGGTGCTTGAGCAGGTCCGCGACCGGTACGTCGGCCAACACGTGCCGCGGCACGATGAATTGGTTCGAGGCGATGTTGATGAAGGGTGCCGAGGGCGCGGTGAGGCGGGCTTCCAAGGTGAGATCGTCGACGACCCGCACCCCGGTGATCTCGCTTGCCGTCCCGGCGTGGTACTCCGGCGCCCCTTCCAGCAGCGAAAAGAAGTTGTAGACCTGAGCACCGGTGGCGTTGTCGGGGTGGGCGATGATCTCCCAGGTGAACTTGACGTCGTGGGCGGTGAACGGCTGGCCGTCGTGCCAGGTCACGCCTTGCCGCAGTTTGAAGGTGTAAATCAAGTCGTCGTCGCTGACCGTCCACGACTCGGCGAGATCGGGCGTCGGCTCGCGCTCCGCGCCTGGCTTGGTCAGGCCGTTGAAGAAGGGCGCGCTCGGGACGATTACCGTCGAGAGGGAACTGACGGGCGGGAAGATATGTGCCCCCTCTTGGCCGACGAGGTAGGCGGCGGTGCCGCCTTCGCGGCGCTCTTCCTGCGCGGTTGCGCGTCCCGCGTCAATGTGAGTGGTAGCGAGACCGGCTGTGGCGAGAGCCGTACTTTGCAAGAGCCGGCGGCGGGTCAGACGGAGGGCGTTCGGCGTTCTCTCAGACGTGCGGACCATGGTCGTGCGCTCCTTTGCCGAGGTTTTGGGGACGTGATGACCCAGCCACGCCCGCACCGGGCGTGGAACGATGTCTGTTTCGGCCGTTATCAATGGAAGTCGGGCGCTACCCCGGACACAACGGTGGGGACATCGCGGAGGGACGCACGTTGCCGGCAAGCTCACAGAGCAGGAAGCCGCGTGTGGCGGTTGGTCCCAGTCCCAACCTGGATGGCCGATACTGACGCTCGGTACTCATAAACACAAACCCCCTCATCTTGAAGAGAGGGGGAGGGCTCGCGCCAAGCGGCGACGTGCGAATCTCGCACCCTCATCTTCCAGGAAGACCTGGCGGATTTAGCACCTGCCCGACGAACGGTGTCGGGTGGTTGCTGGGGCTTCGTCGGGCCGATCCCTCCGCCCCTCTCGATGAGGTTCCACGTTCTTTACTTGTCACAACGCATTCTAATGATCTTGATCAAGATTGTCAACAACCGTATCTGGAACGTAGGGAACCGGCTCTTCGATCTCGTCGTAGAGGCGGCGCAGAATGTCGACCGTCCATTGGATGTGGGATCGCAGGTGCGTCAAGGCGCCGTTGAGGTCGCCGGCGGCGACCAAATCGAAGAGGCGGGTGTGCTCGGCGGAGAGGGCATCGGCGCCCATCTGGTCGGTGGCCAGGCGGCGGTAGCGTTCGCAGTGGTCCCAGAGGATGCCGACCAGGCGGATGAGCCAGCGTGACTCGGCTGGCTCGTAGAGCGCGAAGTGGAGCGCGCGGTGGGCTTTGTGCGCGGCCGGATCACCCTGTCTGAGGGCCGCTTCCATCTGCTCGTTGAGCCGGCGGGCGGTATCGAGCGTCGTCGCGTCGATCTTGGGGAAGGCGAGGCGCAGGGCCTCCGCCTCGATCAGCATCCGCATCCCGTAGACGTCGTGCAGATCCGCCGCCGAGAGGGGGGCGACCCGGGCGCCCTTATTCGGGATAATCTCGACGAACTCCTCCGCCTCGAGCCGGCGCAGCGCTTCGCGCACGGGAATCATGCTGACGCCATAAGTGAGGGCGAGCTCCTGCAACCGGAGGGGCGCGCCAGGTTGGTGGTCGCCGCGCGTGATCGACTCGCGCAGGCGCTTATAGACCTGCGTCACCGAGCTGGTCGCGGCGGCGGTCTTGGCCACGGCGTCCTCCCCATCGCGGCGGCGCGGCGGCACGCCAACGTGCCAGCCAGGGCCGGATGCGTTCTCTCGCGATATTATCAAAAGTGCGACGCGGGGAGAATGGTGGAGTGGCAAGGGGAGATCGACGTGTTCACCAATTCGGCGGAAGTCTACGACGCGATCTACGAAGCGATTATGGACTTCGCGGCGGGAGCGGATCGAATCCACTCTTTGATCGCGGAACACAAGGAGACGACGGGCGTGACCCTGCTCGACGTCGCCTGCGGCACCGGCGCTTATCTCACGCACCTGCGCGGGCGCTACCTGGTCGAAGGGCTCGATCTCGACCCCGGCATGCTGGACGTCGCCCGCCGCAAGCACCCCGACCTGACGTTCCACGAAGCCGACATGGCGGACTTCGACCTGGCTCGCCGGTTCGACGCGCTCATCTGCCTCGGCAGCGCCATTGGCTACGTAGGGACGATTCCCCGCCTCCAGCAAACCCTCCAGACCTTCGCCCGGCATCTCCTACCCGGCGGCGTACTCATCGTCGAACGCTGGTTCACGCCGGACGAATGGATGCCCGGTCACCAGGCCACGACGCTCGTCGAGCAGCCCGAACTGAAGATCGCCAGGATGAGCGTCAGTGCCCTGGACGGGCGACTAGCGATCATGGATATGCACTATCTGGTGGCGTCGCCGCGCGGGATCGAGCACCTCAGCGAGCGCCACGAGATGGCCCTCTTCACGCGCGACGAGTATCTGGCGGCCTTTCGCGCCGCCGGGCTCGACGTCGTCGACGAGCCGCCGAGCTTCCTGCCCGGCCGCAAATTGTACGTCGCCGTGGCGCCGGCAGATGGCGCGTCCCGGGATGCGTGAAGCGGGCGAGGGGAGCTTCCCCTCGCCCGCACGTCGTCCCAGGTGACGATACCGTCTGTCGTTCGTGGGGCAGGTTATGCGCTGACCGTGAAGACCGCGACCATGCCCATCATGACGTGCGGCAGGTCGGTCCCGGCCGCGGGCATGAAGCAGATGGCGGCGTAGGTGCCGGGCGCCAGGTCGACCGCGATCCAGTTCGCCTGACCGCCGGAGAGGACGAGCGTCTCCGCGACGTCGACGACGTCCTCGAAGCCCAGCGCGGGCGCGGCCGGTGCGGCGCCTGCCTCCGGGCTGGCGGGCGGGACGAAGAAGGAGCTCGCCAGTTCGGCGACTTGCTCCTTGGTCGTTCCGTCAGGGACCTGGCTGAGGATCAGGTGGTGCGGCTGCTGGCCGGTGTTGACGACTTTCCAGACGTGCGGCCCAGCGGCCATCGAGTCCGGCAGGACGAACGCCATCTCGGTCAGGCCAATCTCGATCGCGCCCGCCGGATCATCGACGGCCGGCATCTCGCCGGTGACGGTGATCGTCTTAACTATGTTGGCCTCCTCGTCGCTCTCTTCGTTGTAGGTGAAGAGGTTGACGACCCACTCGCCGGGGGTCAGGTCGAGCACGACGTCGCTGCTCTGGCCGGGATCGGTCACCGCGCCACCGTTGAAGACGATCTCGTAGAAGTAGTCCGGCACCGCGAAGCTCTCGTCCTCTTGCTCGAAGATAGTGAGGAGGTCGTCGGTCGTGACGCCCTCGGGGAGTTGGTAGAACTCGATGTCGGTCGCGAGCGCGCTGTTGTTCTGGAGCACGACCCGGTAGCGATCGGCCGCGACCTCGGCCGGGATGTCGAAGTCGATGCCGTCGGTCGTCACCGTCAGGTCCGGATAGCCGAGGCCGGCCAAGAGCGAGTCCGAACTGGTGGGGGTTGCTTCTTGGGCGGCAACCGGGAGGACGGACAGGACGAGTGCGAACAACACGGCGACGGTGGTTAGCGCGCGGGCAGCGCGCCGCGAGATGTTGTGCGGACGGCTCATACAATAGCTCCTTTTCTGTACCGTCAGATCGACGGTTGACCACGAACATCGGCGAATCGAACGCGCATCACTTTTTCTTCGTGTTGCCACCACCCCCTTGCGGCTCGACGCAGAAGCCGCCCTTGCAAATGAACCCGACCGGGCAGACGTGGCCGCAGGCGCCGCAGTTGCGGTCGTCCTGGTTGAAGGCCGATTTGCGGCGGCACTGGCCGTCGCAGAAGACTTCGCGCTTGTGGTCGCACTCGACGCAGACGCCGTCCCAGCAGGCGCCGTTGGCGCCGCATGGCGAGTTGTTCGCCACCGGGATCGCCGGGCAGGCGCCGTCGCGGCAGGCACTTTCGGCACAGGGGTTGTCGTTGGGGCAGACGACCGGCGTCGATTCGCAGACGTTGGCGACGCAGCGATCGACCGTGCAGGCGTCGCCGTCGTCGCAGTCCGCATCGCCGCGGCAGCAGTCCGCGATCTCGGCATGCAGGCAGCCGAGGATCGGGTCGCAGGTGTCGATGGTGCAGGGGTCGCCGTCGTCGCAGTCGAGCGGTTCGCCCGCCAGGCACTGCCCCGTGCCGTCGCACGTTTCGATGCCGGTGCAGACGTCGCCGTCGTCACAAGACGTACCGGTCGGTTGGAACGTGTCGGCCGGGCAAGCGGCGCTAAAGCCGTTGCAGACCTCCGCGACGTCGCAGGGGCCGATCGCCTCCCGGCAGACCGTACCGGCGGGCTTCCCGCGGCTCGCGCAGGTTGATGAGATGCCGTTACAGATATCAGCGAGATCGCAGGGGCCGTCAGCGTCCCGGCAGACCGTGGCGGCCGGTTTGAAGGGGTTGGCCGGGCAGCTCACTGAGGAGCCGGTGCAGAACGCGGGTTCGTCGCAGAGACCGGCCGCAACACGACATTGGAATGTCGCCGGTCGGAATTGGTCGGGCGGACAGAATCTGGAGACACCGTCGCAGTATTCATGGACATCGCACGGCTGCTCGGCGAAGCGGCAGAGGCCACCAGCCGGTCTGGGCTGACTCGGTGGGCATGTCACGTTAATCCCGTCACAGAATGCGCCGGCATCGCAGAAGTCAATTGGCTGCCGGCAGAGCCGCGTCGTTGGCGCGGGTGGATTTGGCGGGCATGTGGCGTCGACGCCATTGCAGAGAGCATGGCCTTCACACGATTGGGTCCCTGCCCGGCAGACGAAACCCGCCGGCACCAATTCGTCCGGCGGGCAGTCGAGCGAAACCCCGTCACAGGTCTCGAGCCGGTCGCACGGACCGACCGCCGCACGACAGGCCTGCCCGGCGGAGCGCGGAAAGCACTGGCCCTGCGAACAGAAGCCGCACCCGCCGCAGTCTTCGTGGGCGCAGCCGCAATCCTGATCGTTGGATTGAAAGCCGCACCCGCCGCCGTCGCAACAGCTGGTGCCGCCCGGACAGAATCCCCCATCCGGGCAGTCGATAGCCGCTGCCAGTTGGCGTTGGCCGATACCGGTGACGAGGGCGCCAAGACCGGCGCCGAGCATGACGAGCGCGCGCCGCCGGGTTATCCCCGTGGCCAGCGCGCGGGTGAGTCGGTCGAACTGCTGATCATCCATTAACGTCTCTCCTCCGAGTCGCAAGCCGCGAGTCGCGCGGGCCATCGATGCGCCGGTGCGCGCGGCCCCACACGGACAGACTAGCGATGGGAGGTTCCAAAAAGGTTCCACACGTATCACCGCGCCGGCTGAGCCGGCGCGGTGATACGTGGAGCGCGTCTCTGGCGGCGCTTTCCGGCCGGACAGCGCCGCGTGGTTATTATGAGGTCAGACTCCCATCAGGCGCTTGAGCGATAGGCAAGGAAATCGCCGTCGCATCGCTCGTCATGGGCGGCTCCGGCCCAGGTGGATGCACATCCAAACCGCCGGCGTTGACGCGCGGCGTGGCGCGGCGCATGATGCGGCCAGACGCGTTGCAGAACGCCCACGAGGTGACGTCATGACGAGCACCCATCGCGGCACTGAGGCCAGAGGCAGCATGGAAGCCGTGCCGACGCTGGGGGCCGACGATCCGGCACCGAGTTCACCGCGCCTGCCGACGCCGCTGACGACCTTTGTCGGGCGGGAGCGGGAGATTAAGGCGGTCCGCGACTTACTGCGCCGAGACGACGTGCGCCTCGTCACACTGCTAGGGCCGGGCGGGGTCGGCAAGACGCGCCTGGCGTTGCGGGTGGCAACGGCGCTCGACGCCGAGTTCGCCGGCGGGGCGTGGTTTGTCCGGCTGGCGGCGGTCCGCGATCCGAGTCTGGTGGGCGTGGCCATCGGCAGCGCGCTGGGAGGCCGCGAAACGCGTGGTGGGCAGATCGCTGCTCGGCTGGCATCGTTCCTGGAGGGGCGGCAACTGCTCCTGGTGCTGGATAACTTCGAACAGGTCGCCGCCGCGGCGCCGCTGCTGACGAGCCTCCTGATCGGCGTGCCGCGCCTGAAAATCCTCGTCACCAGCCGGTCGGCGTTGCGCATCTCGGGCGAGCACACGTACGAGACGTTCCCCTTTGCCGTGCCCGATCCGGATGCGCAACCCGCCATGCCGGCTCTCGATCGCTCAGAGGCGATCCGGCTCTTCGTGGAGCGCGCCCGAGCCGTGAACGCCGGTTTCGCGCTCTCCGAGACCAACGCGCCGGTCGTGGCCGCCGTCTGCCGTCGCCTCGACGGCTTGCCACTGGCGATCGAGCTGGCTGCTGCCCGCTTGCGCCATCTCTCGATCGAAGCGTTGTTGGCCCGGCTGGAGCCGAGTCTTCCCGTCCTCACCGGCGGCGCCCGCGATCAGCCCGCGCGCCTGCAGACGATGCGGGACGCCATCGCCTGGTCCTACGACCTGCTCGACTCCGACGAACAAACCCTGTTCCGCCGTCTCGCCGTCTTCAGTGGCGGCTGCACGTTGGACGCGGCCGAAGCCGTGACGAGTGCCCAGGATCGGGTGCCCAGTGCCCAAGCGGCAGCGCCGATGCCCGGTGCCGCGGCGGGGATGGCGCGGGTGGAGCAGCCAGCTTTCGCAACCGACTGGGCACCGGGCACTGGGCACTCGGTACTCGACCTGCTCGCCTCCCTCGTCGACAAGAGCCTGCTGCGGCAGACGGCTGGGGCGGGCGGAGAGCCACGTTTTTGGATGCTGGAGACGATCCGAGAGTTCGGGCTCGATCGGCTGGCGACGGCGGGCGAGGAGGAGGTGGTTCGCCGCGGCCACGCCGACTACTTCTCCGCCGTGGCCGAGGCCGACTACCGCGTCAACACCGAGTTTACCGATACCGCCTGGCTCGAGCGGACGGAGGTCGAGCATCCCAACCTCCGCGCCGCGCTCGCGTGGCTCGCCGCGACCGACACCACCGGCTTCCTTCGGCTGGCCGGGACACTGGCACTCTTTTGGTACTACCGAGGTCATCTCAGCGAGGGGCGACGTTGGCTGGATCGGGCCGTGGCGGCGGACGACGCGGCCGGCCACCCCGCACCCAACGCGATCCGGGCGCGGACCGAAACCGGCCTGGGCTTGATGGCGCAAATGCAGGGGGACGACGCCGAGGCGCTTACCCACATGACACAGGGCGTCGCATGCTGGCAGGAGAGTAGCGACGACTGGGAGGAGCCGATCGCGCGGTCCTTCCTTGGTGGTGCATTAATTAGCGTGGGGCGGTACGACGACGCGGAGTCGATCGTCGCGCGGCTGGTGGATCAGTACCGATCGCAGAAGCGGCCGGTCTGGGAGGGGAACGCGCGGTTTCACCTCGGCCTGGTGGCCTACGCGCGGGGAGACTACGCCCGGGCGGTCGAGCACTGTACCGAGGCAATCGCGTTGTTCGATCGCTGGCACGCCGAACTCGATGCCAGCGACCCGCTCCACTACCTGGGCCTGATCGCCAGCGCGAACGGTGACCTCGACGGCGCGGTGACCTCCTTCGCCGAGGCGTTGGCCCGGCTGAAACAGCGCGGCAGCACCCCTTCACTGGCGAACACCGTGGCGGATGCGGCGACGCTGGCGACGGCGCGCGGCTGGCCCGACCGAGCGGCGCGGTTGTTCGGGGCCGCCGAAACGTTGCGCCTGACCGGCGAGGCGCCGTACCCACTGCCCGCGCGCGAAACCTACGAACGAGCAATGGCCGAGAGCCGGGTGGCGCTCGGCGAGGCGGATTGGCGCGCGGCGTTGGCGGCCGGGAAAGCATTGCCGGGCGACGAGGCCGTGGCGGAAGCCGAAGCGCTCTTTGCCGCGATACGCGCGGACAAGGACGACGCGTCACCGGCAGCGGCCAGGGAAGGGCTGACCGAACGCGAGTTGGAGGTGCTGCGCCTGTTGGCCGTCGGTCGTTCCAACCCGGAAATCGCCGAGGTCCTTTTCATCGGGCGTGGCACCGTGCGCACCCACGTCTCCAACATCCTCGCCAAACTCGAGGCCAAGACCCGGACCGAGGCTGCCGACATTGCTCGCCGCCGTGCATTGGTATAACGCCCCACCCGTGCCACGGAATGAATCTGCCACCCAACTCTGCCAATTGTCAGATACCCTGGTTCGTTCGCGGACGTATCCTCGTTCCTAGGCATTCGTCATAGACACATTGGAGGCAGAACGATGGTGGCAACGATAGACGTGGCGGCGGAGCGGCGGGACGCGCTGGCGACGCGCATCTTTAACGCGACGATCGAGGCGATGGATCTCTTCTCGGTCTATCTCGGGGACCGGCTCGGCTTCTATCGCGCGCTGGCGGAAGGCGGCCCCGCGACGTCCGGCGAGCTGGCGGATCGGACCGGCAGCCACGATCGGTACGTCCGCGAATGGCTCGAACAGCAGGCCGTGACCGGCATCTTAGAGGTCGACGACCAGGCCGCGCCGGCGTCCCGCCGGCAGTTTCGC
>JBOGUE010000367.1:0-3952 GCA_050695955.1 Thermomicrobiales bacterium
CGGCGCCGTCGACGATCTCGCCGTCGGCGGGCACCCGCGCGCCGGGGCGAGCGAGCACGACGTCGCCGGTCTGCAATTCGCTTAAGGGCACGGTTTCGACTGAGTCGCCGGCGACGCGCTCGGCTTCGTCCGGCAGAAGGGCCGCGAGCGCGCCGAGCGCGCCTTGGGCCTCGCCGACGGCCCGCATCTCCAACCAGTGACCGAGGAGCATGACGACGATCAGCAGCGCCAGTTCCCACCAGAATTCGAGGTCGAAGAGGTCGAGGGTGGTGGCGGCGCTGGCGACGAAGGCGACCAGGATTGCGAGCGAGATGAGCGTCATCATCCCCGGTTTGCGCTCGCGCAGCTCGTCCCACCCGCCGCGGAGGAAGACCTCGCCGCCGTAGAGGAAGATCACCGTGCCCAGCACCGGCGCGATCCAGCCGCTGCCGGTGAAGGAGGGCGCGTCGTAGCGCAGCCACTCCTGGATCATCTCGCTGAAGAAGACGACCGGCAGCGCCAGGATGAGACTGATCCAGAACCGGCGGCGGAAGATCGCGATATGTCCGGCGTGCATACCGTGCCCGCCGTGTTCGGCGTGGCCGCCGTGCTCCATGTGGCCATGCTCGGCGTGCATCGCCTCTTGTGCGGCCGATTCCGGCGTGGCTTGGGCGTGGTGGTCGTGATGAGCGTGCGTTTCCATGTGCAGTTCCTATGCGATATTCGTGCCTCGTCGTATACCCTGGTCGGGTATATTGAAGTGAATATACCCTATGGGGGTATCAGAGTCAAGCAGTGCCAAGGGCTCGATCAACCGCATTGAACGATATACTCGACACGTCGACGTGAGCGTGGAAACGCTCTCCGATCAGCCAGGTTGCGAGCAGGAAGCGGACCGCGCCTTTCGCGTCGCCCGGCGCTAAAGACGCCGGGCTGACCCAACGAACCCGGCTGAAGACCGGCTGAACGTTCCTTCGTCATTCCGAGCCGCGGCGAGGAATCGTCCCATGTCTCCGACGAAGGCGGGATTCCTCTCTGCGATCGGCATGACGGGGGAGCGCCGGGCATGACGGATCCTTTCAGCCGGTCTTTAGCCGGCTTATGGGAGTGCGGAGTCCAGCGCGGGGTCTTTGAGCCCCGCGCGGCGCGGACGAGCCTCGTGATATCGGAGCAACGCCGTGGCACAGCGCGCAACGCCCGACCTCGAAACGGCCACCGCCGCTCGTGCGCGGATGTACCACCCTCGATCCCCAATCATGATGGCCCTCATGCCATCAGCCCTCCTCTGGATCGCCGCCACGCTGGCAATCTGGTTCATCTTCGACTGGCGCTTTCTCTGGGGGTGGCTGATCGCCGGCACGGTCGTCACGCTCCTTGCCTTTGCCTTCGACAAGGGATTGGCAAAAGCCGGCGGTCGGCGCGTGCCGGAAGTCGTCCTGTTGGGGCTGAGTCTGTGTGGCGGCGTGCTCGGCGGCTGGATTGGCATGCTCGGATTTCGCCACAAGACGCGACACCGGCGATTCTGGGTCGTGCAATGGGTGGCGACCGCGATCTGGGTCGCCATCGTCGCCTGGATCCTCGCGTAATCCACCCGCCATCCATCCAGCCAACGCGCGACGAACACCACCGGCAGGCGCTCGGTCCGGCGTGCGAAGATGCTCATGTGGAGGTGTGTGCCATGAGCACGCGCGGCGCGATTGGGGATGCGACAACGCGGGAAGGGCTGCCAATCCTCACGATCGTCGGTACAACGGTCGCGCTCGGTCCGTTGCGGCGCGACCTGGTGTCGCGCTATCACCGCTGGGCCAACGACCTCGCGACCAGCCGCACGCCTGGGCTGACTTGGCCGGCGACGATGGAGCAGGAGATCGCCAGGTACGATCAGCGCGCGCAGGCAACCAACGAGGTCTGCTTCACGGTGTACCAGCGGGATCCGTTGCGACCGATCGGCGTCGCGTACCTGTACGAGATCGAGCCACGGCACGCGCGCGCCAGCTTCGGCATCACGATCGGCGAGGCCGACTGCCGGGGCAAGGGCTATGGGACCGAAGCGACGCGGCTGGTGCTCGACTATGCCTTCAACGACTATGGCCTGCAGAATGTGATGCTGACGGTGTACGAGTTCAATCTCGCGGGGCGGCGGGCGTACGAAAAGGCGGGCTTCCGCGAGTTCGGCCGGCGCCGGAGGTGCAGCCGCTTCGGCCAACGCCTCTGGGATCTGATCTACATGGAATGCGTCGCCAGCGGTGGCGTGCACGTGGAGGCCAACGGCTAGCCAGTTTGACCCAGGCCGACGATGCGATATGCCGGGTGCTATACTCGCGCCGCTTTCAACTCACGTTCGGTAAGCCCATTCTGCAACCCACCGCCCGGTGATGAGCGGCGGCTGTGAGGGGCAAACCAAGGGTCGAATCGGTCATCTGGGGGCACGGTGACGTGCCCATTGTGTCATTGAGGAGACAGGACGATGTCAACGAACGATTCGGAGCGTCGGACCTTCGATTGGCTGATGGCGCAGGCACTTACTGGGCGGCACAGCCGGCGGGAGATCGTGCGCCGCGCCGCCGCGCTCGGACTCTCCGGGGCGGCGCTGACGACGCTTGGCGCGGCGGCGGCGCCAGGCTCGGGCGCAACGAAGCTGCTGCGCGCCGCCCAGGACGGCGCCCCGAAGCCAGGCGGCATCCTGAAAGTCGGCTTGCAGGCCGACCCCACCGGTCTCGATCCGCACGTGCAGAGCCTGACTGCCATCTGGCACATCGTGGAGCAGGTCTATAGCAACCTGACCGCTGTCAACCCCGATCTCTCAATCTCGCCGAGCTTGGCCGAGTCGTGGGATATCTCCGACGACGGCCTGACCTACACCTTCCACCTGCGCGCGGGCGTCGCCTTCCATGACGGCGCACCGCTCAAGGCGAGCGATGTCAAGTTCAGCTTCGAGCGACTCGTTTCCGAGGAGATGGCTTCCCCCAGCGCCGCCGACCTGACGTCGATGGCCAGCGTTGAGGCGCCGGACGATGCCACGGTCGTGTTGACGCTGAAAGCGCCGGACGCCTCGATCCTGGCATCACTTGCCGGGGCGAGTACCATCGTCATGTCCGAGGCATTCGTCGCCGCCAACGACGACGACGTCACCCAAACGGCGATGGGCACCGGCCCCTTCGTCTTCACGGAATACGTACCGAATACGCGCGTCGTCCTCGAGAAGAACCCGAACTATTGGGAAGAGGGGCTGCCGTACGTGGACGGCATCGAGATGACCATCGCCCCGGAGGACACCTCCCGCACGGGCGCGGTGGTGACCGGCACCGTCGACTTCATCGAATACGCGCCACTTCGCGACATCGAGATGTTCGAGGCCGATTCGAGCCTGGCGCTGGCCGGCAACACGAACACCAACATCCGCATGATCGGTTGCAACCTGGAGAAGGAGCCGTTCAACAACCCGCTCGTGCGCCAGGCGATCGCGGCCGTCATCGACCGTGAGGCGATTCTCGGTCCGGCCGTCTTCGGCCACGGCCTGCCGACCGAGACGATCTTCCCGCCCGACTACTGGGCCGCGCTGCGGCAAGAGGTCCGGCCGCCGGACGTCGAGAAGGCCAGAGCGCTGATGGCCGAGGCCGGACTCGCCGACGGTTTCGAGACGACGATCACCTCCTGGTCGCAATATTCCTTTCTCTCGAGCGCGGCGGTGGTCGTCCAAGAGCAGATCAAGCAGATCGGGATCGAAGCGGAACTGAATATGGTCGAGAACGCGACGATGATCGACCAGGTGTACGTCGCCAAGACCTACGACATCGCGGTCACCGGCACCAGCGCCTATGTCGACCCGAACGGCGTTTTCCTCGACTTCAAGACAGGCGAGAGCGGTAACTGGGTCAGCTACAGCAACGCCCGTGTCGACGAGCTGATCGCCGAGGGTATCGCCGTCACCGACCAAGCGCAGCGAGCCGAGATCTACCAAGAACTCCAGCAG
>JBOGUE010000368.1:0-8096 GCA_050695955.1 Thermomicrobiales bacterium
GCGCGGCGCTCGTCCTCCGCGGCGACCTGCCGCTGGACCCCGCCGCCGCCGGGCGGGGCGCGCGCGGCGTCTCCCGGATCCGGGCCGGTGAGCGCGGCTTCCTCTCGCTCGCCTATAGCGCGGAGGCGCCGGCTGTAATCCCTCCCCTCGGGGGGGCCGCCCGCGAGCGGTTGGAGCGCTCCATCCGCTGGTGGCGGGACTGGGCCGCTCGCTGCACCTTCCACGGCCCCCACCGTGACGCCGTCGTCCGGAGCGCCCTCGTCCTCAAGCTCATGGCCTATGCCCCCTCAGGGGCCGTGGTCGCCGCGCCGACCACGTCGCTCCCGGAGAGGCCCGGTGGCGAGCGCAACTGGGACTACCGCTACTGCTGGCTCCGGGATGCGTCGTTTACGCTGCGCGCGCTTTATGACCTCGGCTATGAGGAGGAGGCGAGCGCCTACCTCGGTTGGATCCTCCACGCCACCCGTCTGACTTGGCCGGAACTGCAGGTGCTCTACGACGTCTACGGTGAGGCACACCTGCCCGAGTCCGAGCTGCCGCACCTCGACGGCTACGCCGGCTCGCGCCCGGTGCGGATCGGCAACGACGCCCACGGCCAGCTCCAGCTCGACGTCTACGGTGAGGTCATCGACGCCGCGGCGCGGTTCGCCGGCCGCGGCGGTCGCTTCGACCATGACACGACCCGCATGCTTAATGGCCTTGGCCACACGGTCTGTAAGCGCTGGCGTGAGCCGGATGAGGGGATCTGGGAAGGCCGCGCCGGCCGCTTCCAGCACACGCACTCGAAGGTGCTCTGCTGGGTTGCGCTCGACCGCCTCATCAACCTGCACGATCACCACGGTCTCAGGCTCGATGCCGACCGATTCCGCGCCGAGCGGGACGCCATTCGCGCGGCGGTCGAGGGTCGGGGGTACAGCGAGCGGATCGGCAGCTACACGCGGGTCTTCGAGGGGGACGAGCTCGACGCCGCCCTCCTCACCTTGCCGCTCTACGGCTACGTCGACGCGGCGCACCCGCGCATGACCTCGACCTGCGCCCGCATCCACGAGCAACTCGCCCGGAACGGCCTCGTCTATCGCTACGAGAAGCGGACCGATGACGGCCTGCCGCCAGGAGAGGGAGCCTTCGGCATCTGCAGTTTCTGGGCGGTCGAATGCCGGGCCAGAAGCGGCGACGTCGACGGGGCGACGCGGGCGTTCGAGCGGCTCCTCGCCTGCGCCAACGACCTGGGCCTGTTCGCCGAGGAGATCGACCCGCAGTCCGGCGGGGCGCTGGGGAATTTTCCGCAGGCGTTCACGCACGTCGGGCTGATCAATGCCGCCCTGACTCTCGCCGAATGCCGCGGGGCGCGGGCAGCTGCTCCCCGTGAGGGGGATCCCGGAGCGGCGGATTCGGGAAGGCAGATATGAATTGGGGCAGCGCCGTGCTCTGGGGATTCGTCGGCACGGTCGTTCTCACGACCCTGTTGGCCGGGAGCCAGGCGCTCGGTCTGACACGGATGAACATTCCCTTCATGCTCGGCACGATGGTCACGCCGGACCGGGACCGGGCCAAGCTGGTGGGCTTCGGGATGCACCTGGTCAACGGCTGGCTGTTCGCCTTCATCTACGCCGCCGCGTTCCAGAGCTGGGACCGTGCGACGTGGTGGCTGGGAGCCGCGACCGGCTTGGTGCATGCGCTCTTCGTGCTCGTCGCGGCGATGCCGTTACTGCCCGCCATGCACCCGCGGATGGCGAGCGAGCAGCACGGCCCGACGCCGACCCGGCAGCTCGAGCCGCCGGGCTTCCTCGCCCTGAGCTATGGCGAACGGACGCCGGTCTCGGTGGTCGTCGCCCACCTCCTCTACGGGGGAATACTCGGCGCCTTCTACCGGCTGGCGTGAGGCCAGGCGATGCCGCCTGGCGGTAAGCAGCCGCGGCTACCTGCGTGATACCCGCCCATCGAGAGGCGTGGAGGAGGAAGGATCGATGTCGTACTACACCTACCTGATCGTCGGCGGCGGGATGACCGCCGACGCCGCCGTCCGTGGCATCCGCAAGGTCGACCCCAATGGCTCTATCGGGCTGATCAGTACGGAGCCTGACCCGCCCTACAACCGCCCGCCGCTCTCGAAAGGGTTGTGGAAGGGCAAATCCCTGGACAGCGCCTGGCTCAAGACGGAATCCAAGGGGGTGGAGCTCCACCTGGGACGGACCGCGCGGACCCTCGACCTCCAGGGGAAACAGATCGTCGACGAGCAGGGAAGCGTCTACGCCTTCGACAAGCTCCTCCTGGCGACGGGCGGCACGCCCCGGCGCCTGCCCTTCGGCGACGATCGGGTCATCTACTTTCGGACCGTGGAGGACTACCGTCGTCTCCGCGCGCTCACGGACCAACGGCAGCGGTTTGCCATCATCGGCGGTGGGTTTATCGGCTCGGAGATCGCCGCCGCCCTGGCGATGAACGGGAAGGAGGTGCTGCTGGTCTTCCCGGAGGCCGGGATCGGGAGTCGCCTTTTTCCGCCTGACCTGGCGCGGTTCCTGAACGACGTCTACCGGGCGAAGGGGGTCGCCGTCCTGGCCGGGGAGTCCGCCGCCGGCCTCGAAGCGCGGGGCGAGCAGTTCGCCCTCACCTCTAAGAACCTAGCGACCTCGCACGAGCGGGAGATCCTCGTCGACGGCGTCGTGGCTGGGATCGGGATTCAGCCGAATGTCGACCTGGCCCGTGCGGCGGGATTGGATGTGGGCGACGGGATCGTGGTCGACCAGTTCCTGCGCACCAGCCACCCGGACGTCTACGCGGCGGGAGATGTGGCGACCTTGTCCATGCCTGCCCTAGGAGGAGGCCGCCGGGTGGAGCACGAGGACAACGCCAAGACCATGGGCCGCCATGCGGGGCGGGTCATGGCCGGCGATCCGGCGCCCTATGACCACGTCTCCTTCTTCTATTCCGATCTCTTCGAGCTGGGCTACGAGGCGGTCGGGGAGGTGGACGCGCGGCTCGAGACGGTGTCCGACTGGACGGAGCCGTACCGCGAGGGCGTCGTCTATTACCTGCAGGACGGCCGGGTGCGGGGGGTGCTCTTGTGGAACGTCTGGGAGCAGGTGGAGGCTGCCCGGCAGCTGATCGCCGACTCCGGACCGTTCCGGCCCGCGGATCTCAAGGGACGATTGCCGGCGGCATGATGACGCCGGCGGCCGAAGACCAGTCGGACGCGTTCAGCACATGGCAATGGAGGAGTGATGACCTTGTTCCCAGACCTCGACGACGACGTTCGCGCGACCATGGACCTGCACGGACGCGAGATTTCAGATGAGCAGCTCCACGCGTTCGAAGCCTACATGGCCGAGATCTTCACCGCGTTCGGGATGGATCTCACCACCCCGGCCACCGCGGACACCCCACGCCGTTTCATCCGGGCCATGTTCGACGCGACGAACGGCTACGACGGCGACCCCAAGCTGCTGACGGTCTTCAGGACCGAATGTCGGGGCGGGCCGGACTGCCGGCTCAGTCAGGTGATTGAGGGACCGATCCAGTTCTATGCGCTCTGCGAGCACCACGCGCTGCCGTTCGCCGGTCGCGCCTACGTCGGGTATATCGCCCACGAGCACATCATCGGCATCTCCAAGCTGACCCGGATGGTACGCCTGTTCGCGCGGCGCTTCACGGTGCAAGAACGGATTGGGCAGCAGATCGCCGATGCCCTGGACGCGATGCTCGAGCCGCACGGCGTGGCGGTCTACCTGGAGGCCCACCACCTCTGCACCCAGATGCGCGGGGTGCACGAAGTCTCGCCATTGACCCGGACGACGTTCTGGCGGGGTGAGTACGATAGCAATCCCGCCCTGCGGGCTGAGTTCTTCGTCGCCTGCGGGTTGCATCGATGAGCGCGCTCGCGCCCTTGGAGGGGCTGTACGATGCAAGTCAAGGCAGCGATCTGCCGCTCCCGCCTGAGTTGGCGGCGTTGTACGGTCCCCTCCGCTTCCCGGCACATCCCGGTCGACCCTACGTCGTCGGCAACTTCGTCACGACGCTGGACGGGGTCGTCTCGCTCGGCGTGCCGGGCCAGGCAGGGGGCGGCGAGATCAGCGGATTCAACCGGCACGACCGGATGGTGATGGGCTTGTTGCGCGCGGCTGCCGACGTGGTCATCATCGGCGCCGGCACGCTCCGGGCTGCCTCGCCTGAGCACCTCTGGACCGCCGACTACATCTTCCCCCCGCTCGCAGATGCCTACCGCTCGCTGCGGACCGCCCTCGGGAAGCCGGAGCCGCCACTGAACGTCGTCGTCACCGCCCGCGGTGAGCTTGACCTCGACCGGCGGCTGTTCCGGACCGGCGAAGTGCCGGTGTCGGTCGTCACGACCCTTGCGGGGGCACAGCGGCTCGGCGGCCGGGCGCTGCCGCCGTCGGTCCAGGTCACGGCGGGAGTGGACGCCCAAGTGCTCGACGCCCGGACGGTACTGGAGGCAGTCGGCCGCGGCCGTCAGAGCGACCTGATCCTGGTCGAGGCCGGACCGCACTTGATGGGCGACTTCTTCGCGGAGCGGCAACTGGATGAACTCTTCTTGACCCTCGCGCCTCAGGTGGCCGGCCGGGACGGTTCAGCCGAGCGACCGGGCCTCGTCGCCGGGAAGCGGTACGCGCCCGAGCGCCCGCTGTGGGGAACGCTGGTTGGCCTCCAGCGCGGCGGCAGCCATCTCTTCCTACGCTATACCTTTGCTGCTCGCGCATAAGTCGCTCGTGTGCTCGACGTCACGCCGCCCCGGGGGCGGCCGGTCCTACGCCAGGGGGAGCGAGATCGTGCGCCCTTCATGGTACGACCGCGTCGCGGCGATAGCGATCTCGAGCGCGGCGCGGCCGTCGGCGCCGGTGACGGCGGGCGGTTCGCCTGCAAGGGTGCGCCGCGCCCAATCGTCAAGCTCGATCAGATAGGTCTCGCCATAGCGATCGAGCCAGTGACCGACCGCGTCGCTTGCCAGCCCATCTTCAGTCGCCAGGACACAGTCCGTCCCGCGCGGCCGGCCGATGAAGAGGGCGCCTTTGGTGCCGACGATCTCCGTCCGCACGTCGTACGCGTAGTGCGCCGCGCTGATCCCTTCGACGTGGCCCAGACCGCCGCGTACGAAGCGGAGTGTGCTGAGCGCCAGGTCGACGGGCTCCGCGCCGGGATCGGGGTCAGACTGTCTGGCCATCACCGCCTGCACCTCGGCGACCTCGTCCCCCAGCAGCCAGCGGGCGTCGTTGTAGTCGTGGATGGCCGAGTTGACGAAGGCCTGGTCGTTGGGTGCGGTCGCGGCTTTGGCGGTGGCCGACATCGGCCCGCTCGTCCGGTTGCGATGGATCGCCTTGAAGAGGATCGGGGTGCCGATTCTGCCTTCGTCGATGTGGCGCTTGGCGGCGACGTAGGCGGGGTCGTAGCGGCGCATGAAGCCGATTTGCAGCCGCACGCCCGCCTCGGCGACAGCGGCCAGCGCCCGGTCGGCCTCTTCCAGCGTGGTCGTGATCGGCTTCTCGCAGAAGACGTCCTTCTTATGCGTCGCCGCGGCGATGATCCCCTCGCCGTGCGCTGGATCGGCGGAGGCGATCACCACCGCCTCGACGTCCGGGTCGGCGGCCAGTTCCGCCGCCGTCGTGTACCAGCGCGGCACGTCGAGCGCTTCCGCCACCGCCCGCGCCGTCTCCGGCACGGCGTCGGCCACGGCGACCAGCCGCGTGCAGCCGATCCGATGGGCGAGGTTTTCCGCATGCCGCCGGCCGAGCATGCCGACCCCAATGATGCCGACGCCAAGGTGCTTTGCCACTCAACATCCTCCGGCAAGAGAACTGGTTGACAGCGGATCGGGTGCCACACGAAGGACATTGGTCGCCTCTGCCCTGCTATGGCGAGACAGACCCATAGGTTCGCGCTATTCGAGCCATAAGAAGGTAAAGTCGGCCTTCGATGCTGGTGAATGGTTCGAAGTCGTATTGTTGATAGAACCTGCTGGTATCTTCATCCTTCGCATCCACGATCACGGCCATCGCGCCGATGTGCTCGCTGAACTCATGGGCAAGCTGAAGTGCATGGATGAGCAACAGTTTGCCCAGACCTTGCCCCTGATATCGAGCGTCGAGCGCAAGCCGTCCCAGCAGAATAGCGGGCAATGCGGGATATCGAGGAAGCTTCCGCACGATCGCGTCTGGCAAATCCGGGGGATTAATGCCAGCGCAGCTCAACGTATAAAAGCCGGCGATTCGGTCTGCCTCGGTATCGTGCATGACGTGTACGGCAGCCATATGACTACGGACGTCTTGTCCGGCTCGCTCGCGCAGGTAGCGATCAAGGAGCTCGACGCCGCAAGAAAAGTCGGCGCGGTGGTGATGGGGTCCGAGGAGTTCGAAGCGGTAGCGTGCGTCTGCCACCGACTATTCACCAAACACGTCGCGGTAACGCTGGAAGGCGGCACGCAAGCGCTCACTGGGTTCGCCGGGTTCGTCTAAGCGGTCGATGATTCGTTCGTACTCTTCAGATGAAACTTGGGTGACCACGCCAGGATAGGCGAAGAGGATGTCGTCCGCTTCTGCATTGAGCGTGGCCACTATGAACTCATTGAGCGTGAGCCGCTGAACCGCGGCGGCGCGCTGGAAGAGTTCCTTCTGCTCGGCCGTAATCTTGACGGTGATTGTTTGTTGGTCCTGCTTCGTTGCTACTGCCGTCGCCATATCCGTCAACCCGCCTACTTGTGCGATGCCCATATCCGAACTCTACGATGAACGGATGCAAAAGACCATAGTTCCAATTTACAAGCCGGCTCCGGTACTCATCCGCACCTGCGCGTCCGCCCGTTCCTTCACGCCCGGCAGCAGCTTGGTGCCTAAACCTGGCCCCAGCGGTGGCGAGCAGACGCCATTACCGATCAGGGGCAACGCGGTGACGAGTTCGGTGTACCAGCCGGTGTAGAAGGCGCGGACGGTCTCCTGGATCATGGCGTTGGGGGCGTTCAGCGAGAGGTGGGTGGAGGCGACGAGGACGACGGGACCGGTGCAGTCGTGGGGGGCGACGGGGAGTTGGTGGGCCTCGGCCATCGTCGCGATCTTCTTCGCCTCGGTGATGCCGCCGCACCAGGAGAGGTCGAGCATGATGATTCGCGCCGCGTCCCGCTCCATCACCTCGCGGAAGGACCAGCGGGTAGCTAGCGTCTCGCTGGCGACGGTGGGAACGTCGGTCGAGGCGGTGAAGGTCGCCAGGGCGTCGAGGTTGTCTGCCTTGAGCGGGTCCTCGAACCAGAAGGGGTCGAATGCCTCGAGGGCGCGGGCGATCTTGATCGCGGTGGGCAGGTTCCAGAGACCGTGGAACTCGACCATGACGTCCATCTCGAGCCCGACCGCGTCGCGGATCTTGCGGAAGGGATCGAGCGCCTTGTCCAGGTCTTTGCGCGAAATGTAGGCGCCGTCGCTCGCTTCGGCGTAGGGGTCGAAGGGCCAGATCTTCATGCCCGTGATGCCCTGCGCCAGCAGACTCTTCGCCAATTCGTCCGCCCGATTGAGGAAGCCGTCGAGGTCCTCGTACGGGCCTTCGCACAGGTCGCCGGCGATGCCCCAGTTGGTTACTTCCTGGCGGGGGCGGGCGCGGACGTAGCGGTAGCCGGCGCAGGTGTTGTAGATGCGGATCTGCTCGCGGCTGGGACCGCCGAGCAGTTGGCAGATCGGCTGGTTGGTGACCTGGCCGAAGAGGTCCCAGAGGGCGATGTCGACGGCCGAATTGCCGCGCATCTCGACACCGCTGCTGCGGTAGCCGACGTAGCCGTAGAGGGCGCGGGCATGGCGGTCGATGTGGAGCGGGTGCTTCCCAATCAAATACGGGGCGACGCTCTCATGGATATACGCCTCGACCGCCTTCGCCCCAAAGAACGTCTCGCCTAGCCCGACCAACCCGTCGTCGGTGTGGACCTGGACCCAGAGCAAGTTCGGGAACTCGTCGAGGCGGATCGTCTCCATGGCGGTGACCTTCATTGTTTCCTGCACCTACTTGCGTGCCGCGTCAGCCGGCCGTACAACCAGCAGACGAGGTTCGTACGCGGCGAACGGTAATCGAATGTCGCACCACGGGTTGCCCGGTCCGGTGGACCCAAA
>JBOGUE010000369.1:0-2044 GCA_050695955.1 Thermomicrobiales bacterium
CGTCGGACGCGCCAAAGAGACGGGACGCGATCGTCGCGTGGCCGGCGCGTGTGGCGAGCGTCGCGACGCGCGCGAGCCACTCGGCGATTCCGTCCTCACGCCCGACCTCGTCCCAGAGTGTCAGGCCGTCGACATAATGGGTCGCCGCTCGTTGATGGGCGCCGCGTTCGCCGTGGACCAAGCCGAGGTAGCTCAACGCCTGACTGGCGCCCCACGGATCATTCACCGTTCGAAACCGCGACAGCGTTTCATTGAAGATTGCTTCAGCGCTGTCGAGATCACCCCGACCGTAGGCCAAGCAGCCGAGTTGGAGGCGCGCGAAGCCGATCCAGGGTTCGGCTGCTTCCTGGTCCATTGCCGCGATCGATGCCAACAAAGCGGCCGACGCGCGGTCATCGTCGCCGAGACTCTTGGCAATCATGCCGAGGACCAGATGGCCGTAACCGATGCCGCTGCCCATGCCGATTGACTGCCACAGGGCGAGACCCTCGCTGGCGTATTGCTCGGCCCGCTGGTCGTCGCCGCGCCAATGGTGCATGATGCCCAGCTCGGTCAGCGCCTTGGCCCGAATCCCGACGGGGGCGTTGCTCACCGCCGGCAGCGCCAGCGCCCGCGTCAGCCAGCCGGTGAATTCGCGTAGCAAGCCGCGCAGAAACCAGAACTGGCTAAGGTGCGTGCACAGGCTGAGTGCTGGCCCTGCTTCTCCCCGTTCAATGAGCCAACGAAGCGCTTCCCGTAGATTGGCCATCTCCTGATCGAGCCGCCGGAGCCACGCCGGGTCGACGGTGCGCGGGCCCAAATCGGATGGTTCCCCGGCGGCCAGCGTCAGGCACCAGGCGGCGTGATGGAGGTGGGCCGCGGTTTCCTCGTCCATGGCGGCGAGTTGTTCCAACCCGTACTCCCGGATGGTTTCGAGCATCGCGTATCGCGGCTCGTCGCCGTCGCCCATCGGGCGCAGCAGGCTTTTGTCGATCAGCGAGGCAATGCCGTCGAGCACGTCGACCGGCAGCGGCTCGTACGCCGCGGTCAACGAAGCGGCCGAGAGACGCAGTTCCGGCCGGAGGGGCAGGCCCGTGACGTTGAATTCCGTATCGGCCGGTTGCCGGACGCCGCAGGCGACTTCAGCGGCCTCCATGGTGAAGCCACCAGTGAAGACTGCAAGCCGGCGGAAGAGGGCCTGCTCCTCCGGCGCCAACAACTCGTAGCTCCAAGCAACCGCGTCCCGCATCGTCTGTAGTCGCGGCGGAGCGTCGGTCGGCCCGCCGGTCAGCACGCGCAGTCGATGGGAAAGCCGGGCGAGGAGGGCGTTCGGCGATAGCACTTTGATCCGCGCCGCCGCCAACTCGATGGCGAGCGGCAGGCCGTCGAGGCGGCGGCAGATCTCGGCGACCGCCGCCCCGTTTTCGGCAGTCAGGCGGAAATCTGGTTGCACTGCCTCCGCGCGCTCGACGAACAGGCGGACGGCGGGCGAACCTAGGAGGTCGTTGACCGATGCGCCTTGATCCTCGTCAGGCAAGGCCAGGGGATGGATCGGAAACTCGCGCTCACCGCTGAGGCGAAGCGGCGAACGGCTCGTGGCGAGGATCGTGAGATGCGGCAATATGTCGAGGAGTTGCGAGATGAAGGGCGCGGCCCCGAGGACCTGTTCCAGGTTGTCGAGCACGAGGAGCAGGTGGGTATCGGTCACGGATTGCGCGATGCGCTCGGCCAGCGGCTGGTCGCCCATCTCGCGGACGTCGAGCGCGCGGGCGACCGTCGGCGGGACGTGGGCTGGATCGCGCACCGGCGCGAGGTCGACGATGCGGACGCACTCGATCTCGTCGGACAAACCGGCGGCCACGGCGAGCGCGAGCCGCGTCTTGCCGGAGCCCCCCGGACCGGTGAGCGTCACCAGCGAAACATCCGGCCGACAGAGCAAGGCCTTGACTCCCGCGACCTCGACGTCGCGGCCGACGAGCGAGGTGCGCGTGGCGGGCAAGTGCGGATTGAACGGAGCGACAGCGACGGCCATGATGCCTCCGGTGCGCGCCGCACCGACGCGCAG
>JBOGUE010000370.1:0-5318 GCA_050695955.1 Thermomicrobiales bacterium
GCGTAAGCCGCCCGCGGGCGGAACTCCGTGTGATCGCCGCTTCCTTCCGCGCCAAGAGTCGCGAGCGGTTCTATGCGGTCGGCCTCGGTGGCTATCTCCTGATTTGGATGTTGCTGCCGGTCCTGCAACTCGCGATGACCGGGCTGATCTACACGGACCGGCCGGATCTGCAGCGCTACGTCGTCGTCGCGATCGCCGCCAGCTCACTGCTCTTCACCGCCGTCTATTTCGCCGGTGAGATCCTCGACCGCGAGCGGATGGGCGGCACCCTGCCCGCGCTCTTCCTCGCGCCTTGCTCGCGTCACAGTTGGCTGGGCGGATTCCAACTTGTCGGCCTCGTCGAAGCGGTCGTGATCAGCTCGGTTTCCCTGCTGGTCGGCCGCTACGGCTACGGCGTCACCTTCGATCCCCACTACCCCGCCCTCGCCGTGACGCTTGTGCTCTTTCTGACATCACTCTGGGGCCTCAGCATGATCTTCGGCGCAATCGGCCTGCTGCTGAAGAAGGCCAACCAGTTCTCCAACGTGGTCTTCCCCATCGCCGTCCTCCTCGGCGGCATCTACTACCCCGTCACCTCGCTGCCCGATTGGTTGCGCCTTCCCGCCCGCGCCCTGCCGCTCGGCTACGGCTTCCAAGCCCTCGCCGACGCCACGCTCGACCACGCCGGTTTCCGCGACCTCGCGCCCCAGCTCCTCCCACTGGCCGCGTTCGCCCTAACCCTACCGTTCGCGGGCATCATCGCCTTCCGCTGGATCGAACGCCTGGTTCGCGTCCGCGGCGAGCTTGACCTCTATTGATTGAACGTCCAGAACGGTCCGTCCAACCCGAGCGAGCGAAAGATCGCCTCCGCCTCGCCAATGCTCCGCCCGCGAAAAGTCTCGGCCAGGCGGTCGTGATACCAGGCCTTCGCCAGTTCCCACGTCTGTTCGACGCTCAAGACCTCGCCACGGGCGGCGTTCGTTTCCTGGCGCCAGCGATCGACCGCCTCTTCCGACCGGAAGAACTGAATCGTCGCTCAGGTGTGAATGAGATCGTCGTACCACTGGCAAAACGGGACCAAAAAGTGGACGACCTCGCCCGCGCCGCGCACCCGGCCGCCATCGACGGCGAGCTCAATCGGTTCCCCGCTTTCGCCGCACCTCGCCGAGATGCGAGCGTCCGTGTGCACCGCCGCGGGAATGCCCAGCGCATCCCACCCGCAATTGGCCCAATAGGCGTGCCCGTTTGCGTGCACCCGAAACGGAGTCGAAATGCCGGAAAACGGATTCGCCATCCGAATCGACCGGTTCTCGGGATCAAGAAAGAGCGCGTGCCGTTCGTGCAACCGCTCGTATGCCGCCTGCGCCTCAGGAGCGCCAATCCCAAACGCCGCTGCTGCCTCGGCCGCCAACTGCGGCCGTTCGTGATCCACAATATGGCGATAGACGAATGCCCGCACGCTCCAATCGAACTCATCGACGCTCTCGTCGAACATGCGGTTGTCCTCATGGTGTCAGTACGTCGGCCATATTCGAGCAACATCATGTTGCCTTGGCGTAGTTGTCAAGCAAGGAAAGCGGCGATTTCGTCACTTCATCAAATGATTGGAATAGCGGACAAGTGAGTGAGAATACGAGCGGCGTCAAGCGGCCACCACGGCGCGTTGGGGCTGGGGCAACGGTTGGCCCTGTTCAAGACTGAGTTCGACGAGGAGTTGGAGCACCTCTCGACCATTCCCAACTGCCTCTTCGTAGGAAGCTCCGTGCGTCACCGGATTGATGACCCGGCCGTCCCACTCCGGCAGAGTGACAAGGAACGCGTCGTCCTCGTCGGACCACTGAATCAGCATCGAGTAACGCAGCGGAGCGCCCGACCCTTTCATTGGGCGTGCTCCTCCTTCTGGAAGAACGGCTCATACGGGCAGCGGCGCCTCCACCTCGACAACCTCAACGAGGATGGATGGGTCGACGCCAGCGGCACGCAGGCTGTCGGCCGTTTCTCCCTCCAAATAAGCGGCGATCGCGTCCTTCGCCCGATCCAGCGACTGATCAACCGTCTCGCCCTGGGTGAAGCAGCCCGGCAGCGCCGGCACCGTCACATTGAATCCGCCGACCTCCTCATCAGGTTCCAATACCACAACGAAGCGCATGGGCCTGCCTCCTCACATTAGGGTCCGGAACTCGTCCGCGGTCAGTCCGGCCTGTTGCATTATGCTCCGCAACGTGCCGGGCTTGACGTCCTCCCCAGGGTGATTGGGAATCATCACTATTTGGCTTCCTGGTCCGCGCATCTTGGTGTGTTTCGCCCCGCCCGCGATGACAAACCCTGCTCGCTCAAGAGCGGCGATGACCTGGCGCCCTTTCAATACCGGGAACTTCTGGGCAGTCATCCGTGCCCCTCCAAGCTTGCGTCCGCTATCGACCCTTCGTCTCGAACGCCACCAGAAGTTCGACGCATGCCCGAAAATCCCCTCCTCGTCCACCGTCTCGATCGGCGAGTGCGTATACCGCATGGGGTCGAATACCGCGCGGGGTAGGGAATGTAGTTATCGAGCAATCTCGGATTCAGCCATTGCCCGAGTGCTCTCACACGACTGACTGCGACAACGCACCGCTGAACAGATAGCCGATCGGTGCTGACGTGACAAGAGCGTCTTCGTCTCTTCGGCAGTTTGGACTCTGCTCGGCACTTCCCAGTTGTTATTAAGGATGGTAGTATGATTTGGACAGTGACAGGAAGAGTCTAGACGAAGGAGCCATCGAAGTGGGGAGGGACCAGCAGCGAGTTGATGACTTCTTCAGGGGGCAGGAGGCTGCGGAACAAGACGAAGGCCGGCGCCTGCTGAGGCGTGAACGGGAGGCGGGGGACTTTTTTGAGAATGTTGTGATTCCCGCGTACGAGGAAGTCCGCTTGGCGCTGCGTGAGCACGGCAGGCGAGTGGAGATCACGAATCTCACTGGTCCACACGCTTTTTATGCTTGTCTCCGAATCCTTAGAATGAGAGCAATGGGGGGCGAAATTCTTGAGCTTGAGTATTCCGTTTTCCTAAAGCCTTCCCGGCAACGCGTTATGTTGGGGCGCACATTTTCCACCCTTGACGAGAGTGCCGGAGAATTACCGGCAGATGACCATCCCCTCGCTGGCCCCTTCAGGCAACTCCGGGATGAACGCGAACTTCACTTTGGTCGAATTCTCCAGGCTGAGGTCACGGACGAGGTGCTCAACCGTTACTTCGCACTCATGACAGCTCTGCGACAGTAGGTGCTCCCGCTGAGACTCATGAACGCTAGAATGTGCCCGCGGGCGGGGGTGCAGGGCATTCTAGGCTTGGCACTAATCGGGGATCTCTCCGAGTTACGATGTGAGCGCCGGTGCGTGCTCGTCCGCCGAGACGGGTAACAAAGCGCCATTTGGACTCCGGCACAGATCACAATGCGCGAAGGGCGAGATCGCGCCATGCCATCAGGCAGCGACATCGAGAAACCTTGGCTCAGGAAGCGGTTGACCCGATTCACGAGTCACGATCACGAGGTCTTGAAGCGCCAACCGGCCATTGGCAACCGCCGCCTCGTACGTGTCGCCGTGGGTCACTGGGTTGAAGACCCGCCCTTCCCACTCGGGCAACGTGACCAAGAACGCGGCGTCCTCTTCTGACCACTGAATCAGCATGGAATAGCGAAGTGGGGCGCTCATTCCTCATCCTCCTCCGTCACCGCCTCGAAAGCGCGGGCGACGTCGCGATTTTGGTAAGGCTTCGCGTCATCACCGTCGTTACCGGATAGTCTAACGCTGATGGCGGGCAGATCTGAATGCTGCCACGTCTGGTGGCTTCCGGATTGCCTGACCAACACCCATCCAGCGCGACGCGGATCGGCTCGAAGCTCCCTGAGCTTTCTCGGCAATGTCAATGCCTCCCAAGCACCAATCGGTTCTACCGTTCGTTGCCATCCTTCGAGGTGGCGAACGCCACCACCAGGTCAACGCACGCTCGCAAGTCCCGCTCATCCACCGTCTCAATCGGCGAGTGCGTATACCGCGTCGGGTACGTCAGCAACGCCGTTTCGACGCCGCGGCGCAGGAGCGACGCGCCGTCGCTGCCGTAGTTGGCGAAGATTGCCTGCTGGACGGGGATGCCGGCGTCGCGAGCGGTGGCGACCAGCTCGTTCGAGAGCTTGCGCGAATAGTGGGCGCTGTTGTCCTTGTAGACCACCGTCGGCCCGCCGCCGAGCGTGCACGGAAAATCTCGCCGGTCCGGCCCAGGAATGTCGCCGGTCAACCCGACGTCGAGCGCGATGCAGCGGTCAACGTTCAACTCGTCCATCACGCTCGAGGCGCCGATGAGCCCATTCTCTTCCTGCACCGTCGACGCTAACCAAAGCTCATAGGCCAAATCATCGCGCCCGGCCAGCGCCTCGCCCGCAAGCGTTGCGATGGCGAGCGCCGCGCGGTCGTCCATCGCCTTTCCGACGATGTGGCTTGCGCCCAGCCGCCGCACCGGCGGATTCCAGATCACCCGGCAACCAGGGTGGATGCCGAGCGCCTCCGCCCCCTCCCGCGACGTCACCCCAATGTCGACGAACCAATCGTTCCACTGAAACGGCTCGTTCTGCCTGGCCCGCTGCCCACCCACGACGTGCCCGCTGGCGGTGGCGAACACGCCCTCGATAGTGCCGCTGCCGGTCACCACGAGCGCGGGCTGGTTCAGCGGCATCATCGACTTCGGCGGATGCCCGAGCGTGTCAGCGTAGTACGGCCACAGGTGCAGAAAGCCCTCGTCGTGGATCGACTTCACCATCAAACAGATCTCGTCGGCGTGCCCCATCAGCAGCAATCGCGGCCCCGACCCGCCGACCTTCGTGATGACGTTATCGACCCGTGTCCGCCGCACCTCCTGGCAAAACCCGCCCCAGCGTTCCACGATCCAATCCTGGACCGCGTCCTCATGCCCGACCGGCCCTGACAATTCGCACAGTGTCTTCACCAGGTCGAACACCGACCCATCGCTCCCGCTCACCGGCACCCGCTCCTCCATTCCTCACGCCGCCTGCAAAGACGCCGAGGATACGGTGGAAGTCGCGTCCTGTAAATGAAAATAGAAATGGAAATGGATATGGACATGGATATGGATATGGTCAGCCAACTCCAGCGAGAGCGCCTTCCAGCGCCAGCACCTCGTCGTCCTCAGCCTCGGAGAGGCTTCGTCGTGCATAGGTAACCCGGTGTGCAGGTTTGTGGGACCAGGTCCACCAAGGCATCTACCATGGGCGGTGACCAACCGCTTTCCCATGGAGGTGCCCCGTGGACCTGGAGACCTTCATTGTAGCGACCTACTGCCTGAT
>JBOGUE010000371.1:0-7228 GCA_050695955.1 Thermomicrobiales bacterium
ACATCGCCCTCTGGGACATCCTCGGCCAGGCGACCAAGCAGCCGGTCGGCCGTCTCCTCGGCGGCCGCTACCGCGAGCGCGTCCTTCCTTACGCCTCCCTCCTCATGGATCAACCGGAGCCGCTCACGGAGCACCTTCTCAGGATCAAAGCCCAGGGCTTTCGGGCTTTCAAGATGGGTTGGGGACCGTTCGGCCGCGTCAGCGCCCAACTGGACGAGGCGATCGTCCGCGCCGCGCGCCAGGCCGTCGGCCCCGACGCCCAGCTCATGGTCGACGCCGGCGGCAGCGATGCCTTTTGGCCCAACGGCTACAAATGGGCGATGCGCACCGCCGAGATGCTCGCCCACTACGACGTCGCCTGGTTCGAGGAACCGCTGAAGCCGGACGCGCTTGATGATTATGTCGCGCTGCGCCGCGCCGCGCGCCTTCCTATCGCCGGCGGCGAAGTCCTCACCCGCCGCCAATCGTTCCAACCCTGGCTGGCGGCCGGCGCTTTCGACATCGTCCAACCCGACGTCACCAAGGTCGGCGGCATCAGCGAAGAACGCCGCATCGGCTGGATGGCCCAGGAGCACGGCGTCCGCTTCATCCCCCACGGTTGGAATACCGCCATCGGCCTCGCCGCCGATCTCCACCTCGCCTCGGCCTTCCCCGACACTGATCTCGTCGAATACATCGCCGGCTCCGCCTACCTCGACGACCTCGTCGCCGACCCCTGGCGCCTCGACGCCGACGGCATGCTCCCCATCCCCACCGCCCCCGGCCTCGGCATCCGTCTCAACCCGGACGCGGTCGCCAAATACGGCAGCGGGGCACGACTCGACGGCTAGGGCGTGTCCGAACCCTCCTGTCATTCGGTGCCCCTACCCCGTCATTCAGTGCCCCCACCCCGTCATTCCGAGCTTGCGAGGAATCTCTCGATGAGAGAATCGATGCGATGACCAAACGTACACGCCGAACAGACGAATTTGAAGACGCGAACTACCTCCGCACCGAGCAGTATCACGACGGGACCAACCTCTCGGCGCGGGAGAACCTCCACCGGCGCTTCAGCACCAATCGCACCGATTGGTTCCGCTGGATCTTCGATCACCTGAATCTGCCCAACGGCTCGCGCATCCTGGAGTTGGGCTGTGGCACGGGCAGCCTCTGGCTCCAGAATCGCGATCGACTGCCGGCAAGTTGGAAGGTGACCCTTTCCGACTTCTCGCCGGGTATGCTTGCGGCAACCCGCGAGCGGCTGAACTCCATCTCTCCCTCATTGATGACTAGGTATTGCGTCGCCAATGCCCAGGCGATCCCCTTCGCCGACAGCGCCTTCGATACCGTGATTGCCAATCACATGCTCTATCACGTTCCCGACCGCGCCCGCGCCTTCGAAGAAATTTGTCGGATTCTGCGGCCGGGCGGTCAGTTCTACGCCTCAACCAACGGCCAACAGCACCTTCAGGAATTGGACGCATTGGTCTGCACCTACGCTCCACATGCCGAGCGGGAAAATGCGGCCGTTGGCTTCGGACTGGAAAATGGCGCCCGGCAGCTCCGACCGTGGTTTGTGGACGTGACAAGCATCGACTACCCAGACGCCTTGGAGGTCACCGAGGTGGAACCGCTGATCGACTATGTCCTCTCCACGCGGGCCAAGAAGTTCCTCGACGAGACGCGCCTTCACTACATGCGCCAGGCGGTCGCAGACGAGATCGCACGCACCGGCGCATTCCGTGTGACGAAGGCGGTCGGACTATTCAGTTGTCGGATCGGGGAAACCCATTGAATGCACGAATCTCTGAGGGAGTTAGGGCCGCGTTCAATGCAACCCCGTGTAGGCGCACGTCTCACACCCAAAGCCGCGGCACGAAACGCAATCGGCATCCAGGACGTGGGCCAGCGCAATTGACAATGGCGCCCTGACACGAGCGGGCAGCGTGGTTTCGAGGCGCTCGTTCCCTTCGCATGCGATCCAGTCATCGTTTGTATCAGTCGCGGGCCGTCGAACCACGAACCATTTCAGCCAGCGTCGGTGCAAACGTGCCGGCATCATCTCCTCCTTGCGCGATGGCCGCCGGCCGGGACAGATACCGGCCAACCACACCCTACCCCGCGGGGCTTCACGGATCGTCGGCGCTGTCGCACAATCCAGCGCGCCGCTACCGGGCAGCATGCACGCCCGGTGACACGGCGAACGAAGCTGTCAATGGGAGTACCCACATGACCGCCCCGATTCCCCTCGTCATCGACACCGACACCGGCAGCGACGTCGACGATGCGCTGGCAATCACCCTCGCCCTCGCCTCGCCCGAGGTCGACCTGATCGGCGTCACCGTCGTCAGCGGCGATGTGGCCTGGCGGGCGCGGATGGTGGCGCGCATCCTCGGTATGGCCGGTCGCGCTGACATTCCGATCTTTCGCGGCGTGTCGCACTCGCGGGCCCAGGAGCAGACACCGTCGATGCTCGGCAGCGAGGGCGTCGGCCTCCTGGACCACCCGTACGACGGTCCAACGGCGACGATCCACGACACCCCCGCGCCCGATTGGCTCATCGCGGAATCGTGCCGCCGCCCCTTTCACCTCGCTGCCATCGGCCCGTTCAGCAACGTCGCCGTCGCCGTCCAGCGCGACCCCACCTTCGCCAGTCGCCTCATCCACCTGTCGGTTATGGGCGGCATGGTCTTTCCCGACCACTTCGGCACGGCCTGGCGTCGCTACTACGACGCGTCTGAGTTCGACCTGGCCGCCGTCGACTACAACACCGCCTCCGACGCCGTCGCCGCCCTGACCGCGGCCCGCGCCGGCGCGCCGATGACCTGGGTCACGGTGGAGCTCACCCTCCGCACGCCGCTCACACGCCAGGGGTTGGAGGCGATCGAGGCGACCGGCAGCCCACTCGGCGCGGCGCTTGGCCGGATGGGCCGAAGCTGGAGCGACCACTGGTTCCGCCAGCACCCGGCGCTGCCCGATGCGCCCTCACCCGTGCCGACGGACTCGGTCGCCTGCCTGCACGACCCCCTCGCCATCGCCTCGATCTTCCCCAGTGACTGGCTGACGCTCGCACCGCACCCACTGCGCTACGAAATCGACGGCGAGCTCTTCCGCGTCACCCCCACCGAGGACGGCGCGCACGACGCCGTCGCCGCCGTCTCGGTCGCCGTCGACGCCCCGGCCTTCGAACGCTTTTTCCTCGAACGCGTGGTGACGTTTCTGGGAACAATCGGATCGTCGTAGGAGCACAATCGCCCCTACGATACCAACTCCCAGATCTCGAACCCGTCGTACGGCGTCATCTCGCCAGATCGCCGCACGTCCTCGGGGAAGAAGCCGGCGCTGACCCAGACGTCGCCGGGATCGTCTCGTTCCGACAGATCAAGCGCGGTCACAAACGACCCATTGACTGCCAGGTAGCCCACGTCGCCCCGCGCGGCCAGCTCGACCTCGTTGACCCCGCCGTCGTCGAGGTCGAGATCGACGACCAGCCCGGCGACGAGCAGTTCCTCCGTGCCAAGCACCAGATACCACCGGCGATGCGAGTCGATGACCAGACGGTAGTGGTCGGCGTTGCCGGCGCCGCGGAAGGCGATGCCGATATCCCACGGGTGCGCGGCGGCAGGGTACGGGTTGGTGAACGCGACGGTGAGGTAGAAGTCGCGCGCGTTGGCGTTAGCGAAGGCCGAGGTGTCGAGGGCGTCGTTCGTGGTCAGCTCGATCTCCCCTGCCTCCGGCCCGAAGATACTCGGCTCGGCCCGCGCCTCTGCCGCCAGATTCGCCATCGCCCGCGCCTCCCGCGTCCCAGCCGGCGACGGCGCGGTGACGACGAGGTTGTCGAAGATGGCCTCGAAGGGACCGGATGAGCTGCCGTACAACCCCGCCCCGACATAGGGCAACCCGTCCTCGAACCGCTCGTCCTCAACCGAGACGACCTCGTCGCCGTTGATGCTGGCGGTGATCGTGCTGCCGGTGCAGCTCAGCTCGATCCGGTTGGTGTGGTCCAGGCCGCGGATGCTCCGCGCCAACAACGGCCCGGCAATCTCGGTCTGCGCCGCCCCCTCACCGCGCCAGAGCGTGACCGTTTCGAAGTCGGTGTTGACCTCCAGCTCGTACCCGGTATCGGCGTCGAGACCGCGACAGCCGACGACGAGATGGCGGCCTGTCACCTCGCCCCGCGGGCGGGCATCGACCGCAATCGTCGCGTCGGAGAGCGTCAGCAGCACCTGCGAGATCAGCTCGCCCTGAAAATCGTCCGCCAGCGCCGCGATGACGAACTTGCCCTCCTCGTAGGCGTAGACGTACTCGTCCAGCTCGCTGGATCCCTCGGTGAAGATGCCGGTGTTGGGGTCGTCGAACGTCTCCTCTAGGCGGATCGTCTCGTCCTGCGCCGCACCACGACGCTCACCCGGCATCAACCCGCACAGCGTCGCCAGGACGACGGCCACCACCAGGACCCGCGCCATCCGCCTTCACCTCCGCCCCGGCCTCCCGCGGCCGGTCATTGACTCTCGATCTCGCCGCAGACCAATGGCAGCGTCGTCTCACCGTCGGCCTCGTCATAGACCACGATGGCATGAATATCCGTCAGCAGATGGTCGAGCGTCACGTCACGTCGCGTCACGCTCACCCCGGCGGCGTTGAGCGGGCTCAATTGATACTCAGGTTCCGCCAGCGCGGTACAGGGTCCTTCCTGGATCACGGCGATCGTCTCCCCTGGCACGTCGCGCACCCGTAGCGCCACCTTCGTCCCATTCCCCTCCGCGGTCAGCGTTGCCTCTCCGCTCAGCCCCGACCCCTCCATCTCCGCCAGCGGCACGGTCACGGCATCGATGGCGGGCGTCGCGTCCGAGTCCTCGTCCACGCCCTGACCCTCCGCATCGCCGGACGGTCTGGGGAAGGGGATACGCGGCAGGTCACGGTCGCCGTCCGCCTCCGGCGTTTCATCCGCGTCCGGATCGTCCGGGTCGCCCGCCGGCGCGACGTCGCCCAGCGCCCAGACTTCGAAGGCGCGGTAGGCGGTCGCCTCGCCCTCGACGAAACTGTTCCCGTAGAAGGCGGTGCCGATCCAGACGTCGCCGCCACGGGAGGATTCGGGTAGCTCGATGGCGGTGACGTAGTCGCCATTGACCGCCAGGTGGCCGGTATCACCGGCGACGGCGAGCGCGATCTCGTTCGCATCACCCTCCGTCGTCTCCAGCCCTTCGATCAGGCCGGAGGCGATCGGCAACCCGGCGCCGATCGTCAAGTACCACCGGCTGGTCGAAAACACCATCAGGCGGTAGGGGCCATCCTCCACGTCACCGAACGCGAATCCCGCGTCCCAATGGTGCTCCGTCGCGTCGTATGGAGCCGTGAACGTGGCGGTGGCGTAGAAGTCGGCGACGTCGACCCCACTCGCCCGGAACGCGACCTCGCTGGCCGAGGGGCGCAGTTCGCCCCGCGCCGGGCCGAAGAGACTCTCCTCCGCCATCGCCTCGTCGCGCAACCGGTCGAGCTCGCGGGCGCCGTCCCGGTCCGTCACCCCGGCCGGCACAGTGACGAGCAAGTTGTCGAAGACCGCTTCCAGATGGCCGGTGACGCCCGAAAAGGTGGCGCCGCCGACGTAGAAGCTGCCTCGCGCGTACCCGCCGTCCGCCACCGTGAAGACCTCGACGTCGTTGACCCGCCCGGTGACCGTCTCGCCCAGGCAGGCGAGCTCTAAGCGATTCGTGCGGGCGCCGGTGCGAACCGCCTCATGCACCGTCTGCGGCACCAGCTCGACGCTCCCCTCCCCGACGCCGGTATAGAGGGCGACGGTGCCGGCGGTGGGATCGAGCAGGAACTCGTAGGCTTGCCCCGCATGATTGCTACGGCAGCCGACCACGAGATAGCGCCCTTCGACCGGGCCACGCAGCCGCGCGTCGATGGCGATCGTCCCGTCCGCCACGACGTCCAGCAGCGGGGCGTTCAGGCTCCCGTTGAAGTCGCCGATCGACTCCATGACGAACCGGCCCTCGTCGTAACTGAAGCGGTAGTCGTCCGCCTCGCTCGCGAAGAACGTCCCGGTGCCGGCATCGTCGAAGGCGTCTTCCGCGAGGACGACGGCCTCATCGTCCTCCTGGGCGGTGGCCACCGCCGGAGCCAGCGCGGGCCACAAGACGGCCAGCGCCAGCAGGCACAGCCCCAGCAAGGCGCGACCTCGATCCATGTTGCCTCCCCTTTCGCGACAATCGACGCGGCGACACCGGGACCAACAGGTCCATCTGCACATACGCGAGCGTCTGCCAGTATACGAAACGTCGCGGCCGGCCCAGGGTTCCCCTTCGACATCCCGCGCCCCCCGTCATTCGGGTCGCCACCCCCGTCATTCCGATCGCTAGGCGATGATCGAGACCATCTGCAGGAGCGCCGCGGCCAGAGCGCCGTCGCCGCTGATGACCGCTTGGTGTGACGCCTCGTCGGGCGTGATGCCCTTCGTGAAGAGCCGCCAGGCCAGGTCTTGGTCGATCGTCAGCGTCGCGCCGGCGCGGGATGCGTCGCCAGTGACGAGCGTCCAATCGCCGCCAGTGCGCTCGGCAGTCCACACACCGCCGGCCTCACCGGTGACGACGAGCGAGACCCGCGTGCCCACGGGGGCAGCCGTGTCTCGCAACGTGTGGGGGAGGGCGCGCGCAAAGGCATCCAGCACCGGGAAGAAGAACCGCCGCTCCGTCAGTCCAGGACGGCCGGCGGCGTCGCGGATCTGCTGCTGGTGGACCCAGCGCTCGGTGTATTCGCGGGCCACGTCGAGCCAGACCGGGTGCGGTCCCGGCCCAGCCCAACTCACCTCCCCGTTGGGCACATCGAGATCAAGCGTGTCGTAGAACGCCGCGAGCTGCCCGCCGGTCAGACGCAAGAGATCGACGAGCATCCGCGGGCTGATCCGCCGCGCCCCGCGCAGCCAGGCATCGTTCAGCCCGTTGACGTAGGCGACGATGGCATCCCAGTCCATCGGCCCGGCCGGCGCATCTTGCGGACGCCCGTCGTAACCGTCGCGCTGCCGGCAGAGCACGCCCAGGTCGACGAAGAGCAGGTGCAACGCCAGATCATGCACCGACCAGCCGGTAGCCACGGTCGGCGCTTGCCACTCCTCGGCCCGCAATCCGGCGAACAGCTCAAGCAGCGCCGCCCGTTCCTCCGGGAAGAGCGCCCGCACGTCCATCGGTGGTCCCAATCTGGTCACGGCGTCTCCTCCACTGTTGGCCAAATGCACGATCCCCCGTCATGC
>JBOGUE010000372.1:0-8923 GCA_050695955.1 Thermomicrobiales bacterium
GGCGTTGATTGCGGCGCTGGAAGGCGGGTTGATCGACGTCGCCATCGACGTGCCGGGGTCCGATGTCGAGCGGTTGCAGAGCGACTACACGATGATGCAAGGGCAAGAGGCGGCACGCTTCTACTTCCTCTGCCTCAATGCCAAGATGGCGCCGTTCGACAACAAGCAGGTGCGGCAGGCGATTGGTTACGCAATCGACCGGGCGGCGATGGTTAGCAACGTCCTATTCGATGTCGGCGCGCCGATTGTCTCGCCCTTCCCCAGCTTCTCCCCTGCCTCCTTCCCGGAGCACAACGATCTCTATCCCTATGATCTGGAGCAGGCGAAGGCGCTGCTGGCCGAGGCCGGGTTCGCGGACGGTATCGAGTTCAGTGTGGCGACGCCGAACGGCTTCCCGCAGATGGCCCAGTTCGCGCAGATCTTGCAGGCGGATTTGGAGTCGATCGGGACGACGCTGACGATCGAGCCGATGGACAACGCGCAGTGGTATCCGATTCTGACCGGTGGGGAATATCAAGCGACCTTCTCGTTTGCCGGCGGCTCACAAATGTACCCAACCCGGATCGCGGGGAGCTCGATGTTCGCGCCGGTCGACAATACCGTTTGGCCCGACGGCAATCCGCCGGCCGCGTACGTCGAGGGGATGACCGAGGCGGACACAACGCTCGACCCGGAGGCGCAGAAGACCGCGCTCAAGAAGATGACCGACGCCTTCCTCGACGAGGCCTGGGCGCACCCGATTGCCTTCAAGTACACGATCTTCGGGCACAGGCTGGACGTCACGGGGCTGGGACACGGCGCCTACGACCAGATCCGCGTCGATCAGGCGGCAAAGGGCTAAATGCTCGTCTTTGCCGCGAGGCGGATGGCGCAGTTCTTGCCGACGCTGGCGCTCGTCTCGGTCGTCGTCTTCGTGATGGTGCGGGCGATCCCAGGCAACCCAGCGGACGTGCTGCTGGGGCCGCAGGCGACCGAGGTGCAGGCCGAGGCGCTGGCTGACGACATGGGGCTGGACGAGCCGGTCTGGGTTCAGTACGGCTGGTGGCTGGGGGATATCCTGCGCGGCGACTTCGGCCGGTCGTGGATCAACGACTTTCCAGTCGCCACGCTGATCGAGTCGAAGCTGGCGGCCACCGGCCAACTTGCCCTCGTTTCCCTGCTGCTGGCGTTGGTTCTGGCCTTCCCGATCGGTGTGCTGAGCGCCTTGCGGCCGCATGGCTTGATCGGGCGATTTACCGCGGCTTTTATGGTGCTGGCGATCGGCATCCCATCGTTCTGGCTGGGTATCCTGCTCGTGCTGCTGTTCGCGCTGAAGCTGAAGTGGCTGCCGCCGTCCGGGTACGTCTCTCCGTTCGAGGATCCTGATGGCTGGCTGCGAGTAATCGTTCTGCCGTCGCTGACGCTGGCGCTCTACCTCTCGGCGGTGCTGGCGCGGTTTGTCCGGGCGGCGGTGCAGGAGGTCTTTGGACAGGACTACGTGCGGACGGCGAAGGCGAAAGGGATTGCGGCGCGCGGGGTGCTGATCCGGCACGTGCTGCGCAACGCGCTGATCCCGATTGTGACGATGATTGGGATTCAAGCGGGCGGATTGCTCGGGGGCGCGGTCGTGGTCGAGACGATTTTCGCCTGGCCGGGCATAGGACGGCTGCTGGTGACCTCGATCGAGACGCGCGACTATGCCATCGTGCAGGCAATCATCCTGCTCGGCGCTTCGACCTTTCTCGTCGTCAACCTGCTCACCGACTTGATCTATGGCCTGCTCGACCCGCGCATCAGGACGGGGGGGTAGGGTGGCGGTCGCGGGGAGTCATGCCGGCACGCTGGGACGGGTCCGCGCCGGTCGTGCGGTCAATCCGCTGTGGCTGTCCCGGCTGCGGCAGAACCTGCCGGTCATGCTGGCGGTCGGCTTGCTGGCGGGGATGGCGATCCTCTCGATCGTTAGCGAGGCGGTTGGGGCGCCGGACGCGCTCGACACAAATCCGAAGCTGCCATTCGCGGATCCGTCACGGGCGCACTGGTTCGGGACGGACGAGTTGGGTCGCGACCTCTTCGCGCGGGTCGTCGTCGGGGCGCGCACGTCGCTGGCGACCTCGGCGGTGGTCGTGCTGGCGTCGGCGCTGGTCGGTATTCCAGTCGGCCTGCTCGCCGGTTACATCGGCGGCGTGGCCGACACGCTGCTGATGCGGTTGGTCGACGTCATCCTCGCCTTCCCGGCGATTCTGCTGGCGATGGGACTCATTGCGGTGCTCGGTCAAGGCTTCCTGCCGGCGATCGTCGCGGTCTCGGTCGTCAGCATCCCCGGATTTGCTCGCCTGATGCGGGCCAGCGTTCTGGCCGAGAAGGAACGGGAGTATGTGCTGGCGGCACGGGCGATTGGGTGCGCGCCGGGACGGTTGATGTTGCACACCTTGCTGCCAAACTGTCTGGCGCCGGTGATCGTGCAGGCGGCTTTCATCGCGACCTGGGCGGTGCTGCTCGAGGCCAGCCTGAGCTTCCTCGGATTCGGGGTGCGGCCGCCGACTCCCTCATGGGGGCAGATGCTGAGCATGTCGAAGGATTTTCTGTACCGCTCGCCGTGGTACGGGCTCTTTCCGGGGGCGGCGCTGACGCTGGTCGTGCTGGCGCTCTACACGCTCGGCGACGCCGCGCAACGGGCACTGGGCCGGGGCCGGCAGTCGTTATTCTGAACTGACCGGAGGCGGGGATTCGATGGCGCGATTGCGCATTGGAGTTGTTGGCGTCGGGTACATGGGGCAACGCTTTGCGCGGCTCGCCGTGCAGCACCCGCTCGCGGATCTGGCTGGCGTCGCCGACGTAAACGAGGCGGTGGCCGGCGAGGTCGCGGCCGGGTTTGGTGTGCCGGCGTATGGGAGCGCGGCGGCGCTGGTCGAGGCGGGCCGGCTCGACGCGCTCGTCGTGGCGACGATCGAAGACGCCCATGTCGAGCCGTGCCTGGCCGCACTGGAGCGCGGCATACCGGTCCTGGTCGAAAAGCCGCTTGCCTCAACCGAGGAGGATGCACTGGCGATCCTGGCGGCGGCCGCGCTACGGGGCACACCGTTGATGGTCGGCCACGTCCTGCGCTTTGACGCCCGGTATGCCGGGATGAGCCAGGCCGTGGTGAATGGTGAAATTGGGACGCCGCTCACCTTCGCGGCGCGACGGTTGAACGGCGTCGGCGCGCAAAACCGGCTCAAGGGGCGCTGTTCGCTGCCGATCTTTCTCGGCGTGCATGACTACGACGTGGTGCGATGGGCGCTCGGGAGCGAGGTGACAGCGGTGACGGCGGTGTCCAAGCATGGACACCTCTCCGGCATGGGTTATCAGGTCGAGGATGCCAATATCGCCGTGCTGACCCTCGACAACGGCGCGGTCGGTTTCGTCGAGCTGGGTTGGGTTCTGCCGCCGGGTCATCCGAGCGGGTTCGACCAGCGGTTCGAAGTCACCGGTACGGCCGGACAAGTCACGGTCGACGGCGCGTACAGCGGGTTCACCGTGGTCAATGACGTCAGGACCCGCTGGCCGGAAACGACCATCGCCGCCGAAATCGACGGGGCGGTCCGTGGTTCACTGGAACGGGAATTGGACCATTTCGTGACGTCGATCCTGGCCGAACGGGAACCGAGCGTGACGGGGCGGGACGGGTTGATCGCGGTGCGGATCGCGCTGGCGGTCGATGAGGCGGCGCGGACCGGGCAGGCGATCCAATTGACCAAGGCGGTGTAGGAGAGCATTGGGCCCCTCTGGGCGATGTCCGCTCGCCTGCAATATCGTCGCGATCTGTATTCAAACCAGGGCGGACACGCCGGTTCGCCGCTACGGGAAATCTTGATGGTAGACGCTCTGTCCATTGTCCAAACGACCCTCTCGCACTTTCCCGCTGGGGCGAAAACGCGGTGTTGGCTGGATGTCATGCCTGGTATGAGCCAGCCGGTGCGGGCGCCGTTGGTGGTGGCCCGGGGGAACGAGGCAGGGCCGACGTTGATGGCGGTCGCGGGTGTGCATGGGGACGAATACGAGGGGATGGAGGCGATCCGGCGGGTGTTCGACCGGATCGATCCTCACGGGCTGCGCGGAACGTTTGCGGGGATTCCGGTGGCGAATCCGTTTGCCTATGAGGCGCGGGCACGGGTGGCGCCGCGCTTTGTCGATGGCCTCAACCTGGCGCGGATGTTCCCCGGTAATCCGGACGGGACGTCGAGCGCGGTCCTCGCCGACCGGCTCTTCGGGTTCATTACCCGCAACCTGGGGCCGTCTGATCTCTTTATCGACTTTCATAGCGGCAGCGCCGACGTGGCTTACGCCACGATCGCCGGCGTGCGCGCGACACGCGGACCGGCGCGGGCCGCCTCCGAAGCGGCGGCAAGGCATTTTGGATTGTCCCGCCTCTGGGAGATCCCCGATGCGCGTGGGCCGCTGAATGCCGAAACGACGCGCGCCGGCATCCCGACGATCGGCACCGAGACAACCGGTCGCGCCGGGTTCGACGCCGGCGGGTGCGCGGCCTTCGCGACAGGGCTGATGCGGCTGCTGGCGTTCATGGGCATGATTAATGATCATGTGCCAGAGCCGGAAACGGGGCCATTTCGGCCGACAACAGACGCGCTGTCGCCCGGCACGGGGTATTTGCGCGGCGCGGCGCGCCTCTACGATGAGGTGGACAAGGGTCAATCCCTGGGCACGATCGTCGATGTTTTCGGCGAGGTCGTGGTCGAGGTGACGGCGCCGGTGAGCGGCACGGTTTGGGCCGCGCGGGCGATGTGTGCCGTGCGTAACGGCGAGATCATGTGTTCGATTGCGCGGTCCGCGAGCGACGATGGCTCCAGAGAGGACGGACGATGACGTCTGAGACGCGGAGACAAACCGGCGCCATGATGGCGGACGCGGCGATTGCGCCGGTCCATGCGGTCAGCCTGGCCGAGCGGGTGGTTGAGCGGCTGCTCGACTACATCGCGGCGAATGAGCTTGCCGTGGGGGCGGTGCTGCCGCCGCAACGAGACCTGGCCGAGCGGCTGGGCGTCAGCCGCCCCGTTCTGCGGGCGGCGCTCCATCGCCTCGAAGGCCAGGGAATCGTGCGGGTTCGACACGGGAGCGGCGCGCACGTCGCCAAGGCGGTCGAACGGCGACAAGCGCCGCGACTGCTCGACGGTTTCAGCCATGAATCGGCGCTGGCGGTGCTCGAAGCGCGAATGGTGATCGACGTCGAGCTGGCGGCGCTCGCTGCCGAGCGTGCCGACGAAGAGGACCGGCAGCGATTGGCCGCGGCGTTGGAACGGATCCGCGTCGCGGTGAAGGAGGGGCGGCCGACGGTGGCGCAGACGTCGGCGTTTCACCAACTGATTGCCCAGGTGGCGCGTAGCCCGGTCCTCTTCGAGTTCTACGAAACGTTGCGCCTGCCGATGCTGGCGAATGGCCGCCGGATCGAGCACGCCTTGCCCGACGTGACCTATGGCGAATTCGAGAATCACCGCGAGCTGTACGAGGCGCTCGTGACGGGCGACGCGGAGGTTGCGCGGTTGACGATGCGCGAGCACTTGCGGCAAGCGCACCATTGGGAAGACCACGTCGCGCGGCTGCGCGGGGAAACGACTTGGGGAGCGAGGCAGTAGATCATGGCGGCGGTCCAGGCAGACGGGCGAACGGCAACGACGGGCGGTATCTATCAGCGCCTGGGTGTGCGCACGATCATCAACGGGCGCGGGGCGACGACGGCCGTCGGCGGCAGCCTGATGGCGCCGGAGGTGCTGGCCGCGATGGCCGAGGCCGCAACCGCGTATGTCGTCCTCGATGAGTTGAACCGGGCGGTCGGTGAGCGGATTGCCGAGGCGACCGGGGCAGCGGCCGGGTACGTCACCGCGGGATCGTCGGCGGGGATGGCGTTGGCCGCCGCCGCGTGCATCGCCGGTGTCGATCCGGAGAAGATCTACCGGTTGCCCGATACCGCCGGACTGCCGAACGAGATCGTGATCCACCGCTGCCACCGCATCCGCTACGACCACATGTTCCGGCTGGCGGGCGCGAAGCTGGTCGAGATCGGCTTTCCGCAAGGAACACGGTCGTGGGAGCTGGAGCGCGCGATCACTGAGCGGACCGTTGCCGTCGCCTGGGTCGATTCGCCGGTGGTCGGGCATGGGGCGCTCGACTTCCCCACCGTGGTCGAGATCGCGCATCGGCATGACGTGCCGGCCATCGTTGACGCCGCCTCGACGCTGCCGCCGGTTGACCACCTGCGGCGCTGGATCCGGCAGGGCGCCGACCTCGTGATCTACAGCGGCGGCAAGGGAATTCGTGGGCCACAGGAGTCGGGTATGCTGGCTGGACGGGCAGATCTCATTGAGGCCGCCCGCGCCAATGGCAGCCCGAACGCGGCGATGGGGCGGGGAATGAAGGTGAGCAAAGAAGCGATGGCCGGCCTGGCCGTGGCCCTCGACCGTTTCCTGAGGCAGGATCATGAGGCGGAGCATCGGCAGCATGGAGCACAGGCGGAGCGGATCGCGGCCGGGTTGTCTGACCTGTCGAGGGTGGCGGCCGCGATCAATGCCGACCCCGCCGATTCTCCGGCGCCCGTGCTGTACTTGCGTCCGGTGGGCGAGGAGTGGCACGCCGTGGGCCTGCGGGACGCGCTGGAGGCCGGCAACCCGTCGATCCACGTCAATGCCGAGCGCGGCGCGTTGGTGATCAATACTCATTGCCTGCTGCCCGGAGAGGAAGAGGCGATTCTGGGGCGTTTGCGGGATCTCTTGGGATTGTAGTTTGGGGAGAGGACGAGGATGCTGTTGCAACCGGCGAGCGGGAAGAAGGTGCATTGGCAGGAGTTCCTGCGGCACGAGCTGATGGCGGTGGTGGACAAGCGCCCGGTCGTGATCGTGCCGGTGGGGTCGGTCGAGCAGCACGGGCCGCATTGCCCGCTCGACGTCGACATCAGCGGGCCATTCCACATCGCGACGCGGACGGCCGAAATCGTGGACGACGTGCCGGTGATCGTCGCCCCGCCGGTGACGTACGGTTTCACCCACTACAACATGGGCGAGATCGGCACGATTACGCTGCGTCTGGAGATCTTCATCGAGATGCTCAGCGACGTGGTGCGTAGCATCTGGGCGAACGGCTTCCATCGGATCGTGATGGTCAACGGCCATGGCGGCAACGACGCGCCGGTGCGCTGCGTCTCGGTCAAGCTGGCCGAAGAGGACGTCTGGGCCGTCGGTTTCTCCTACTGGAAGATGGCGACCGCCGAAATGCTGGCCTGGAGTGAGGCGGACCAGGGGAGCGTCGGCCACGGCGGCGAGTGGGAAACCAGCCTGCAACTCCACCTCCGGCCGCACCTCGTGGACATGACCCTCGCGAAAAAGGACGAGTGGCGACTGAAGTTCGGGGATGAAGTCGGCAAGTTCGCCGCCTTCCCCGAGCGACGGCGCGAGATGGAGCACGGCGTCATGGGCGATCCCTTCGTCGCCTCGGCGGAAAAGGGGGAGCGCCTCTTCAACCTCCTCGTCGAGCGCCTCTCCATGCTGGTCCGCGAATACAGCGCCGCCGACCCGCCGGGCTATTGGGAGTTCGGCAGCCACTGCCCGTACCGGCCGCTTTGAGGCCGTGTGGTTCGTATATACTGTGGCTACTGGAGCTACCTATGAACCACACGGCGCCAGCCGGCGAGCGGTGAGGAGACAGAATGATCCAACAGGTGCTCCGCAGAGCTGGCAACAGCTACGTCGTTACGATCCCAAAGGACGAGGTCGAGCGACGAGGTCTACAGGAAGGCCAGTTGCTCGGCATTGAAATTACACCGCTCGAGATTCGCCCAGTGCTCCGGGCTGAACTCCGGCGTGCATTCGATGCAAGTTGGCAACGCAATGAAGCGGCCTATCGCTTTCTCGATGCGAATGACGCGCCCGGTTCTTCGTGACCGACTACCTTTCCGTGGGCGACATCCTGGCGCTCCATGCCGAGGTGATGGGCAGGCTGGGCCGCTGGCCTTCGCGGCTGCTGAATGAAGACGGGCTCAGTGCTGAGGTGCATCGACCGCGCGCCGCCGAGCATTACGAGGGCGCCGATCTCATCCGCCAAGCCGCGATCCTCGCGGTGCGCATCGCACAGCTTCGCCCATTTGGCGATGGCAATCTCCCGACAGCATTCGCCGCAACGGAGACTTTTTTGCGCCTCAACGGTCTGGCACTCCGCACCGGTCAGGCCATGAATCTTGCGCGACTGCTCCGTCTCCTTTCGGAGGAACACGATCCCGACGAGGCGACCGAGCAATTCGAAATGCGCCTGCGAACCATCGTCGGCCCTGAGCACGACACCGCCTGAGGTGGGCGGGGATCAAACGAAACCGACTTCCGCCGCCCGGCGTTTCTTAACCAGCGGGACGACTCCGCTCGAAGCGGAGGTGAGAGCGTGCTCACCTGGGATCGCACCATTGCCACCAACCAACCTCACGACGGGCGTTCACCGCTCGTGGCCGCCGCGCTCTCGGCGTTGGTGCCGGGGGCAGGGCAGCTCTATCAGGGGCGCAGGCGGCGCGGAGCCGCCATGCTCGGGTTGACCCTGCTGATCGGGGGCGCGGCGCTGACCCTCTGGCGGCTCGACCCGTTCCAGGTGCTCGCCTGGCTGGTGCGGACCGAGGTTCTCGTCGCGCTGCTCGTCGCCGACATGGCCGTGTTGGCGTTCCGCCTCTTCGCCGTGCTCGATGCCTATCGCGGCCGGCGGACGCGGCGAGTGGCGCGGACGATGGCCCTGGCGCTGTTGTTGCTCGCCACCGCGGCGCCGCACGCCGCCCTTGGCTACTACGATGTCCTCACGCTCGATGCGATCGTCAAGGTCTTTCCAGCGGACGACGACGAGTCGGGCGTGCGCGAACGGGTTGCGCCGCGCGGCCAGGTGACGACGACGCTGCCGGTCGTCCTCAAGCCGATCCCGATCC
>JBOGUE010000373.1:0-8841 GCA_050695955.1 Thermomicrobiales bacterium
CGTGAAGCCTCGCGGCCAGATGACTCGCAAGTGATTGGATTGACGCGCTCGATGCCATAATCAATGACCTTGACGGGAGTCGACCGATCGACGGAGATAATACGCCACTACAGCCGGGAATCCGATGACGCCACCGCACGCATAAACCTATACTTGGATGGCGTGCCCATCGATGGGCACGCCTGATTTCTCGCTTGCGCCATCGTCGATTCGTGGGGAGCCAACGATCGATTGCAGCTCGACCCACCGCCGAAACGAGGGCTCTCACCCTATCACGCGCGCGATTCACGCCGCCGGACTGGAACTCGGCCGAGGCAACGGCGCTCGACGACCTCAATGCCAGGTTCCTCGTTTGCGGCGCGATTCTTGCAACCATCTTCGTCTCAGGACGATACGCGACGACTATGGCGCGGTGCTGTGGCACTGCTCCTCGGCTTGTCACTCGCCATCGGCGCGGTGATGGCCGACGTTTACTTCCATCGCGGGATCGAGACTGGCCAGGAGGTACCAACGGTCGTCCAGCCGACCGGTCGCGAATTGGCAGTCAATGTCGATCTGACTGTTTTCCCGCCTGAGCAGATCGAGTTGGTGGCAGCCACGCTCCAGACGCAAGGGTTTCGGTACGTGCGGCAATCGGTGGAGTGGCGGTCCGTCGAGCCACGGCAGGGCCGGTTCGTGTGGGATCGGTATGATCCGATTGTACGGGCGCTGACGAACCGTGGGTTGAAGCCGGTGCTTGTCCTACATGGTTCACCAGATTGGGCACGGGCTGAGAACGCCATCGGTCTGCCTGATGCGCCGCCACTCGATCCTTCGACATATGCAACGTTTGTCAGCGAAGTCGTGACGCGATACAGCCGCGACGCCGAATTTGTCCAACTGTGGGACTTGCCAAACAGGCCGGAGCGTTGGGGGGGGAATCAGGCTCGCCCGGGAGACTACCTTGGGCTTCTTGCTGAAGGATTTAACGCGGCGCGGACGGCGAATCCCGAAACGAAGGTCATTGTGGCAGAGCTGGACGCGGCGCCGGACGGGCAGACATATGGCGCCGACCTGCGGTTCCTCCGAGAAATGTACGAGCTCGAAGGAGCAAACGGCTTTTTCGATATCGTGGCAATCCGGTTGGATGGAGGAACTGCTTCTCCCTACGATCGCACCGTTGGTCGAAGCGACGACAGCTTTTCCCGCGCGATTCTGTTAAGACGACTTTTGCTCGACGTTGAAGATGGCGGCAAAGCCATTTGGGCGACGCATTATGGCTGGGACGCGGGAGGCGAAGCGGCAGCGGTGAGCCGGGAAGAACAGGCCGATTTCATGGTCGCCGGGCATCGACGAGCGCGGGCGGAATGGCCGTGGATGGGTCCACTTTTCGCTTGGGATTTCATGCCGAGGGAAAGCGAGGCGGGATACGCGCTCGTGAGCCCAGACGGAGGTACGACGGAAACGCTGAATGCGCTCGCGGCGTATGCCGCGAGTGGCGCGGCAAGTATCGCCGGCACCGGCTTCGTGCCCATGGATTCTCAACCGGTCGAATACGATGGCGCCTGGTCCGACCAACACCTCGCCCGCCGCACGTTTCAGTTCACCGCGGAAGTTGGCGCCACGGCGAAGCTCACCTTCCGGGGCTCTGGCGTCATCGCCATTCTGCGAGAGAGCCCACAAGCGGGACTCATCCATGTCAGCATCGACGGCAAGCCACTCGAAGGACGATCAGGTACCGAAGCGGCATCCGCGATCGATCTCAGTTGGACCCAGGCGTCCGATGTCCCAGTGGAGCTTGCCACAGGTCTCGACGATGGAATCCATCAACTTGAGATTACCCTCGTTGAGCCCGGTCAATTGACGATAGGAGGGTTGATCGTGACCCGCGACGTGCCATTTATGTGGCCGGTGGTGGCATTGGCTGGCGCCGGAGCGCTGCTCGTCATCTTTGCGCTTCGCGAACTTGCTTATGTGACCGCAATGCGTGCTGGCTACTTGCAGCGCCGGGAGGGAATCGAATTGCGCCCACCGCTCCCAATCCTTCCTGACTGGCGACCGATGCGACGGACGTAGGGCGGCAGATGCATCGAGCAAGCCAAGCTCTCAGGCAGTACCGCGCTGAGTTGAGGTTCGGACAGCGCGTGGACACTGCTGCATGGTTGGGGCTGGTCCTACTTGGAATGCTCGTCTGGACTGGTTTGCCGGCGGTCATCGCCATCGCTGTAGTCGCGTTGGGCGCGGTGATCGCGGCCGTGTCACCTGTGGGTGCGTCGGCTGCGATTCTCTCCGCGCTTCCCTTTGTTTACTATGCCGTCCCTTTCGGGTCGCAGGGCGTGAGTCCGTTGGAACTTGCCATCGTGGTTGCCTCAGCCGGTCTTGGTTTCCACACAATCCACGCCATGGTGCGAGGGGAACTGCGCCGTCACATTGCCGCAATGCTATCACCCCTGCCGCTGACGCTCTCAGCAGCCGCTCTGGCCATCGTCGGGGTGCTCTCACTCGCGTTTGTTGCCGATCCAGAACACCTTGGCGAGAGTGTGCTCGAACTGCGCAAGACGATTCTCGAACCAATCGCCGTGCTCGTGTTGATTCGATGGTCCATGCGAAGGAACGGGCTGGCACTGTTGGTGCTTGCGCTCGCAAGCAGCGGCGTGATGGCCGCGATCATAGGAGCTGGCCAGTTAGCCACGGGGGCCGGCGGCGTCGTCGGCGATGAAACGTATCGTGCTCGAGGCCCGTATCCGCATCCGAACAATCTGGCGCTTTACCTGGAGCGGGTTGCCATGTTCATCGCCGGCATCGCCTTGATGTCGCACAGACTCCGAAAGTTGACTGTGCCGATCTTAGTCGTGCTGGTTGCCGGGCTTGCGCTCACCTTCTCTCGAGGCGCCCTTTTGGGTGTCGCAACGGGCGCCGCGACACTCTTGGTGATCAAGCGCCCCACGCGAGGTTGGTCCATGTACGGCATCGGTCTGGCCGGCGCGGTGGTCACTTTCGCCGCGATCGCCGGAGGTCGCTTGCTCGCAACAGGAGCTGATGGCGCCACATCGACGCGAGAGCTATTGTGGAGGTCAAGCTTACGGATGGCCGCCGATCACCCTATTGCGGGGGTTGGACTGGACCAATTTCTTTATCAGTACGGTCGCCGGTATGTCGATCCTGCCGGCTGGCCGGAACGGTACACCTCACACCCCCATAACCTCTTCCTCGATGTGTGGTTGCGGCTCGGAGTCGGCGGCATCGTCGTCTTTACTGTAATTGCCTTCGTATCCGTGCAGCTGGTGAAATGCTCCCGAAAGAATGAGGATTTGCCTGGCTCCACCGCGGCTGGCGCCATTGCGGCGTTGGTGGCGGGAGTCGCCCATGGCGTCGTTGACAACAGTTTCTTTTTGCCGGACCTGGCTGTGCTCACTTGGTTCTTTCTCGCCACCATTGAGCATGATGGACCGACGTTGAGCTCGCGACGGATTGTGTGGCCGGGGCGACGGTTCACGAGACCGGCCTCCTCATGAGCAAGCTCGCGCAGCCGATTCCGCAAAACCAAATCATAAATGTACCCAAGGAAATACTCGTAAGTGCTGCCTTCGCGGCTGCTGCGCTGAGTGTGTTGCTTGGGACTAGCCCGATGCTCGGATTGGCGGCGCTGATCGCGATCGTCGTATTTGTGGCCGGTCTGTATTCGACCTCGATCTCCGTCGGATGCGTTCTGCTTTCGGTCCCGCTCCAGGATGCCGGTGCGTTGTCGATCGGCGGCACAACCTTGACCTGGACGAAGGTCGTCGTCGGCGCCGCGGTGCTGGCATGGCTGATTCGTATGCTGGCCGAGCCAGCAGATGTGCGGTTGGATGCGACTTCGGTTGCGTTCCTCGCGCTGGTCGTCATCTTGATGGTATCCGTCATCAACGCGCAGAGTCGCGGCGCGTGGGCCGGCGAGGTTTACCGGTGGGCGATCGCGTTGGTTGTCTACTTGATGGCAACCTCCGCAACACGTGACAGTCGCTACCCCGCGGTCGTAGTCGGAGCGAGCGCGATTGCTGTGATTGGCGCAAGCGCCATTGGCCTTGGCCAGGTCATAACCAGCGCAGGTCCACCTTCGTTCGAGTCTCGCGGATTGACTCGTGCCTACGGAGCATTCGGCGAACCAAATCCGTTCGCGGGCTATCTCGAAATGACTGTACCGTTGTTTGGTGCGCTCGTGGTGTTTGGAAGTCGAGAAAGGTATCTTGCAAGCCCGGGGCGACTTGGTCGGTGTTCTTGGTGGTTGGCGGCTGTTGCCGTCTGTCTCGGCGGCGTTGCACTCGCGTTCACGCAGAGTCGTGGTGGGTTGGTAGGACTCTCCGCGGGTGTGCTCGTTATCCTGGTCTTGCAGGGTCGCTGGCTCAGATGGATGGCGATCGGCGGCACCGTTCTGGCAGTGGCGCTTCTTGTTGTGACGCCGCTCGGGTCACAATTAGCCAATGGGGTGATTGGGTCACCCGGTCCACAGCAGGTTACACCGGCCAACTTCGCCGTATACGAACGGCTGGCCCATTGGAAAACGGGTGTGGCGATGGTTCGAGAGCATCCAATAACTGGGATTGGAGCGGGCAATTTCTCGGACAGGTATCGCGAGTTTGCTCAGGTCTGGCGATTTCGCATTTCGCGCGGACATGCCCACAACACGTATATTCACATGGCCGCGCAGTCCGGCCTGCTCGGGCTGTTGTGCTACGCCGGGTTGCTGGGCACTGTTGCCTGGCGGCTGACGCGGTCGTATCGGCATTGCCGAAATCCGGGGCATCGGGCACTGATTGCGGGAGCATGCGGGGTGACGGCGGCAGTCGTGGTGCATGGTTTTTTCGACTATCTGCACGTTCTCAGCCTCGGTTTGCAACTCAGCGTCGTCTGGGCAATGGCGAATCTTGGCGATGGAGAGTGATGTGAACCGGAGTCCTGATGCGTTCTGAGCCGACACAGTTTGCCGAGCCGGAGGCGCCGCCGGTCGGCGTCCAGATAGAACCGAATGAGATCGATCGGCACGCTACACCGGACGGTTCGATTTCGGCGAACGGATCAGTGCCAGCGGGGGAGGAAGGTACGCCGCCGTCCTTGCGGCAACGCATATTCCGGCCGCGGACACTCCTTTCCTTTGGCCTTGCGATTGCGCTGATGGTCTTCTTTTTCCAACGACTTGAGATTGATCTCGGCGCGGTCTGGTCAAACGTGAGGGCTGCAAATCTCGCGATCCTGGCATTGGCGTTTCTAGTCTATTACAGCGGATTCATTGCGCGGGCGATGCGTTGGCGGTGGATGTTGTCGCAGGCTGGCATCGACGAGCCGCATGGCTACAATGTGCCGCGGATGCATGGCCTGATCGAGATCTTTTTACTCTCATGGTTTGCAAACTGCGTGGTTCCGGCGAAGCTGGGCGACGCGTATCGCGCATACTTGCTTAAGCAGCGGGTCCGCTCCCCATTCAGCACGGGACTTGGCACCATCCTCGCGGAGCGTTTGGTCGATTTAGTCGTGCTCTTTTCGTTGATGAGCATCGCGGGCATAACCGCATTTCGAGGCCACTTGCCCGGTGAGGCACGACGGACGTTGATTGGTGGGCTCATCCTCCTGGCGATTGGAGGGGTTGGACTCGCTGGCCTTTGGTTCATGCGTGCGCACATTCATCATCGGTTGCCGCGCCGGGTCCAGGATCAGTTTAGTCGGTTGCACGATGCAATTTTTTCATGCCTGCGGAGACCCTGGCGCACCCTTGGCATCAGTATCGTTATCTGGAGCAGCGACGGCGTGCGATTGCTCCTGGTGGCCGCGGCCCTTGGCCAGCATTTGTCGCTGACAACCGCGGTTTTTGTGGCGCTCATGAGCTCCTTGCTCACGACCCTACCGGTTACGCCGGCCGGATTGGGCGTCGTCGAGGCGGCAATGATCGTGGTCCTGAAACTGGTCGATGTCGAGGCGTCAATGGCCGGGTCGATTGCCTTAGTCGATCGCGTCGTGACCTACTGGTCAATTCTCGGCGTCGGATTCATCTTGTACCTGCGCCGGGTACGGGCGGATATGACCGCCGAATGGGCGGTCGAGCGACCGAGTACGGCACAGTGACATGAGGATCTTGGTGGACGACAGTGCCGCGTTCAATCAGGGCGCCGGCATTGGCCGGTACGCGCGCAATGTTTTGCCGGCTGCCGCGATCCGCATTCCAAGCGCTGTCTTTCGGCTTTTGTACGCGCCATCCCAGCCTGGCGCTTCGCCGTTTCATGACGATGTGGTTTCGGCATTTCCAGTAGACGCCGACGTTAGGGTGCGGCGTCTTCCGTTTTCACGCCGGCGTGCAGATCAGCTGTGGTTCCGGGCGCGGCTGCCGTTGCCGGCCCAAGTGTTTTGTGGACGCGTCGATATCGCGTACTCACCCGACTTCACGCTGCCGCCGGTGGGTAGGACGCCGCGCGTCATTACTGTCCACGACTTGGCATTTGACGTTTGTCCATGGGTAACACCAGCGGCGCTCCGCGGCTACCTGTCGGCCGTTGTTCCGCGCCAGGTGCGAATGGCTTCCCGCGTGATTGCCGTCTCGGAAGCGACGAGGATCGACCTGATTGATCGGTATCGCGTCCCGCCGGACCGAATCGATATCGTTCCCAACGGCGTCGACGAGCGATTCTTTGGCGCGTTACCACTGTCAGCAAATGATCGGGCGTCGTTGGGCATTCCGCTGGACTATCTCTTGATGGTCGGCACCATCGAACCGCGCAAGAACCACCTCGGCGTCTTTGACGCGATGAAGATGCTCAATGGACAAGTCGACCTCCCTCTCGTTGTTGCGGGCCGCGCCGGTTGGGACGTTGGTCCGATCTTCGAGGCCGCGCGGCCACTGGTCGAGTCGGGTCGCGTTATGCTTCTCGACTATGCGCCCGAACGCTTGCTACCGAGCCTGTACGCGGGCGCGGCGTCGCTTGTCTACCCGTCATGGTATGAGGGGTTTGGGATCCCAGTCGCGGAAGGCCTGGCTGCCGGTGTCCCTGTCGTTGCCAGCGCAACCATGGCGCTACGTGAAACCGGCGGCGAGCACGCGTTGTATGCGGATGCGGCGCGGCCGGACGAGATTGCGGCACGGATCGTGGAGGCGCTCTCGTCCCGCCAGCAGGCTCATGAGTCCCGGCAGGCACGCCGAGCCTGGGCGCGTCGCTGGACCTGGCAGTCTGCTGGTGATCGACTGGCGGAGGTCTTTTGTCAGATCGTCGAGAAAGCTCGATGAACCAAGAGACGCCCGAGCATGAGGAGGCCACCCCGTCCGCGGCCGGCCAGATCTGGCCGAAGCTCAGCATATTGCTGATCGGCGCCGCGGCTCTGGGGTTGCTCGCCTTAATGTGCGTCGTCGTGGCGCTGGTCGCCTATTCTCGCGGATGACCGTGGAGCCGTTGGCACGTTTGGGTGTACTTCGCTGCTGCAAGGAGGATCTATGGTCACGGTAAGCGCAGAGATGAATATTACGCAGTTCCGGGACGTTGCCCGCCGCATTGAGGTCGAGGTGGGCAAGGTGATGGTTGGACAAGCCGAAACGGTGCGAGATGTCTTGATCTGCGTCGTTGCTGGCGGACATGCATTACTCGAAGGGGTGCCGGGCCTGGGAAAAACCATGCTGGTGCGGACGCTCTCGGATGCACTCGACCTTTCCTTTAGCAGGATCCAATTCACGCCGGACCTGATGCCGGCCGACATCACTGGCACCAATATCCTGTTGGAGGATCAGGAAGGAAATCGGCGCTTCTCCTTTCAACGAGGTCCGATTTTTTCGAACCTGGTGCTCGCGGACGAGATCAACCGGGCGACGCCAAAGACGCAGGCGGCGTTACTCGAAGCGATGCAGGAAAAGACCTGCACCGTCGCCAACGAGATTCACGAACTCGCACAGCCGTTCTTTGTCCTGGCCACCCAGAATCCGCTGGAGATGGAAGGCACCTATCCGCTGCCCGAAGCTCAACTCGATCGCTTCTTCTTCAAACTCTTGATTCCCTTTCCTTCGGCGAACGACCTGACCGAAATACTGCGGCGGACAACGACTGATCTCGGGGCCAAGGTGGAAAAGGCCGCGGACGGAGAGTCGATCTTGGCGATGGGACGACTTGCCCGTCAGGTGCCGATTGCCAGTCACGTGACGGACTACGTCGTCAGGCTCGTGCTCGCGACGCATCCCGAAGGGGAGCGGGTTGCGCCCGCGGTCAAGAAATACGTGCGGTACGGCGCGAGCCCGCGCGGTGCTCAGTCGATCGTATTGGGCGGAAAGATCCGTGCGTTGATTGACGGGCGGCTCAATGTGGCGTACGACGATATCCGAAGTGTGGCGCTGCCGGCGCTACGCCACCGCGTTATCCTGAACTTCGAGGCGGATGCCGAAGGTGTCACCGGCGACGAAGTCTTGACCCGCTTGTTGGCTGAGGTGCCGGAGTCGGCAGCATGATCGAGATGATTCCGGAGCGTATCGTGCTTGACACGCATTTTTACAGCGTGGTAGCATCCAGAGTGGTACGGAGGCGTGGTGTAGTGGCCTAACATGCAGCCCTGTCAAGGCTGAGATCGCGGGTTCGAATCCCGTCGCTTCCGCCAGCTAGAGACGACGCTTGACAAACCGGCGTGAGCAACGCCGGTTTGTTGCTGTCCGCAAGGTTGAAGAACGGCGCGAAGTCCGCTTGTGGCACAACGGCTGTCAGGCGGTCGTCTGTGACTTCCACGGACTGAAAGAGCAAGCGAGCAAGGCCGTTCCGATGTTCAGGCGGCGCGGTTTCCCATGCGGCCGGAATGTCCTTCAGGAACGCGGCGGCGCTGGCAATGAGTGATGCGCGGTCGGTCGTTCCTTGCAGGGTCGACAGC
>JBOGUE010000374.1:0-3164 GCA_050695955.1 Thermomicrobiales bacterium
CCTCAGCGGCGGCCTGAATCTCTTCAATGAGTTCCTTGGGCAACGAAAGACTGGTTTGGGTCGCAACCATGGCGCGGTCCTTTCGTCGTTCGCGGGCGCGTCCTCGCCCGTGAATCGAGTATTGACCTTGACCGTGTGATCGTCAAGCCGGCACCAACTAGCATGGAGTCTCGCCCGACGACCGGACGGTCTCGACGAACTCGCGCGGCGAGATGATAGGGATGCCCTCATACTACCCGAGCCGCAGCAAGTGCTTGCGATCGCCCGTCACGATGAAATCGACCTGCCCGGCGACCGCGCATTCGAGCACGCGGTTGTCCGACTCCTTGGCGGTGATGACAGCGAGACGAAAGGTTGGCTCGACGAATGTCGAACTCCGAAAGATAAGGCTCTCAGCAGCCCGGAATTGTTCCTCGGGGATTTGAATCCGCTTGAGCGCACGAAGAACTTGGTCCAGCAGGGCACGGGAGGTAATAGATTCGACCGCCTCTGTCTCTGCCATCTGAACGACGCGGCCTATCATGGAATCTGGTTTGAGCGCCGCCGAGACCCATACATTGGCGTCAAAGACGACACGAGGCATCTAGACCTCGTCCTCAAGCGAATCCATGAGTTCCTCGACGAACGCTTCGACGTCCTCTTCGGTACGCAAACCGAGTTCCTCCGCGATCTTGGCCCCTTCTCGCTGGACTTCTCGCCACCGTCGATTAGATCGTACGTATTGCCGCACCGCTGCCCGGATCAGAACCTCCTTCGAAAGGTCTGTTTCCTCGGCGGCGGCTTCGATCTCTTCTACCAACTCTTTTGGCAACGCAATTCTCGTTGCGACCGCAACCATGACGCCCATTCCTTTCGCGGTCCGGCCAGCATATGCCCGCCGTCGTTGCGAGTATTGACGCCTGGACTGCCGTCGTCAAGCCGCGGGCAGGCTTGTTGCGCTCAACACGCCCAACACGTTTTCGCCCAGGATGGCGTCCAATTCTCTCGACGTCGCAATCCCCGCCAGACCGTGTCTGAGGTAGTCGAGCGACTGGCGGTAGGTGCAGTTGCGTTCGACGTTCGGCATGTCGGAACCCCAGGCCAGGCGAGACGGGCCGGCGAGATCGTAGAGGCGTTGCAGGACGGGGCGCAGCTCGGCATAGGGATACTCGTGCTGGCGGCCCCAGTGGATAGGGTAGAGGATCTCGACGGTCATCTGCTCACGCGCCAGCAGCCTCGCGACCGGATCGGGCGCGTTGCCGGTCAGGTGGTCCGGCGCGATGCCGTGGGTGAGGACGCACGATATGTCGGGGTAGCGGTCGCACCAGCGGTTGAGGCGCTCGATCTCGGCCAGATACGCCGCCACGGTAGGCATCGGCACCCCTTGCAACTCCCAGAAGACCGGGATGCCGAGCGTACGAACCGTCTCCCAATAGGGGTCGAACCGGGGATCGTCGAAGCCGTGACTGTAGTGGCAGGCGATCAGACCCCGGTTGGCGTAGTAGACGCCGCGCAGTCCAAGGTCGCGCACCGCGTGGGTCAGCCGCGCCCGCTCCGCCTCGGACTCCGCCTCCGCCTCGATCACGTCCGCGAGACCGATGAACTTGCCAGGGAATCGCCTGATGGCGACGGCAAAGTCCTCGTTTAACCGCCCGTAGAGGCGGGCGTTCTGGAGGATTGCCACGTCGACCCCAGCCCGCGCCATCGACTGGAGCATGAACTCCGGCGGGCAGACGATCTCCTGCAAGCTCGGCGGCAGGAAGGACCGGTAGTAGGTCTCGCCGTTCCAGTCCCACTCGAACCGGCCGTAGCGACCGACCAGGAAATTCGCCTCCTTCAGCCCTTCGACGCCTTCCAGCCGGCCGTCGAATAGGGCGTCCGCGGCCTCAGGCGCCACCGCGTGATCGCGCAGGCGACGCACCGGTTCACCGTGGGTCGCGATATAGAGCTGGAGATAGCGGTCGTGCTCCGCTTCACTCGCAAACCCGCACGCCCCGGCGAGCGGTGGAAAGATGTGCGCGTGCGCGTCGACGACCACGGTCGCTCCCCTCGAACGTTACCCAGCCGGACAATCCTTCTGGCCCATATGCGTGCGACTTGACAGGCCATCCGGCGATTTGTATGGTTATCCTATCTTTAGGACATACGGAGGTCAAGCGCGCCGATGATCAGCCGCGAGACGCCCCTGCCGCTCTACTACCAGATCGAGCTTCGCCTCCGCGAAGCCATCGAGCAAGGGCGTTATCGGCCCGGGGACCGCCTGCCAACTGAAGGCGAGCTGCAACAGGCCTACGGCGTCAGCCGGGTCACCGTCCGCACCGCCCTTCGCCGGCTCGAAGAGGACGGGCTCATCACCACCCAGCGCGGGCGCGGCACCTTCGTCACCACCCAGGCCCACCCCGAGGACCAAATCGAACGCAACGCCTCGCGCCTCCTCTCCTTCGAAGAAGACGTGCAGCGCCAGGCCGGCCCGCCGCGGGTCGAAGTGCTGGCGGTCGAACGCGGCCCTGCTCCACATCGCATGGCCACCGTGCTCGATCTCAGCCCCGGCGAGGAGGTGACCAGGGTCCGCCGCCTGGGCTGGGTCGGCGACGCCCCGCTCTGGCTCGAATCGCGCTACTTCCACCCCAGCGTCGGCGACGCCCTGGCCGAACGGGATCTCGAAAGCGCCTCGGTGACGGCGCTGCTGGAGACGGTCGCGGGACGGCACGTCACTAGCAGCCGCTTGCGGATCAGCGCCGCCGCCGCCACCTCCGATCAAGCGAAACTCCTCGGCCTGCACGCCGGCGACCCGGTCTTGATCAACGAGTTCGCGGTCTACGCCGACGGGCGTGCGGTCGAGGCGGCCCGCGCCATCTTCCGCGCCGACCGCTACGCCTTCACGGTCGAAGTCCTCTCCTCCGACGCATCGGTCGACCTGGCGCTGCGTGCCTCGGGCGAGGGCACAGGCGCCTTAAGTCTCATTCGGCAGGAGGTTTCGGCATAACCCGCTTCGCCCGGGACCGGCTCTATGGGCGTTCGAGGTTCGGTCCTGAGGAATCGAGGGACCGACGTTCGACGCGGGGTGCATCGGTAGCTCCGGCAGTTCCGCGCCACCACAAGAAGGAGTCGAGTGTGAGTGACCTAAGCAATCTCGTGTCCCAAACCCGCGCCCAGAAGCTAACGCGCCGCCAACTGGTCAATCG
>JBOGUE010000375.1:0-2532 GCA_050695955.1 Thermomicrobiales bacterium
TCTCCGTACCGCTCGATCTCCAGGTGGGAACCAGCACCCACGAGATTCTGCTACCGGAGGTTACCGAGTCGCGCTCAGGGTCGGTCGAGCTGACGGCCGGCGATCAGCGCTGGGAGACTGAGGCCACCTTCGCGCCGGTCCGCCGCTGGCAGATCTTTTTCGTCAACCATTCCCATACCGACATTGGCTTCACCCATACGCCGAGCGCCGTCGTCGAGGTGCACAACAAGAATATCGAGCGCGCATTAGAGTTCGCCGCCGCGACCGAGGATTGGCCCTCCGACGCGCGATACCGGTGGACGTGCGAGTCGGCTTGGCAAGTCCAAAACTACCTGCGCGCCCACACGGACCACCGCTCGCGCCTGATCGATGCGATTCAGGACGGCACGGTCGAAGTCGAGGCGCTCTACATCCACAGCTACTTCGATCTGCTCAGCCGGGAGCAACTCGTCCGCTCACTCTCCTATGCGCAGCAGATGCGCAACGAGCTCAGGGCGCCGATCACCTCGGCCATGATCTGCGACGTGCCCGGCTGCGCCTGGTCGCTGGTCGATCTCTTCTCCGCCGCCGGCGTCCGCTTCCTCGCCATGGCCCCGAACAACTTCCTCGCTCCATTCCACGCCACGACCGATCTGCCCCGCCCTTTCATCTGGCAAGGACCGGCCGGTGGCCGCGTGCTCGTCTGGTACACCGACGACCCTTCCTGGGCCTACATCGAGGGCGCGCGACACGGATTCTGGCAGGGCATCGAACAGGTCGAACAAAAGCTGCCAGCCAAGCTCGCCCAACTCGAAGCCAACGGCTACCCCTTCGATGCGGTCCAGATCCAGCTCGGCAGCGACAATCGACCGCTCCGCTTGCTCCCGGCGACCATCGCCCGCGAGTGGAACCGGAAATACCTTTGGCCACGCATCCGCATCGCCACCCCGTCGAGCTTCTTTCGCCACGCGGAAGAGAACTGGTCCGACCGCCTACCGGTATTCACCGGCGAGTGGCAGAGCAGTTGGTCCCAGACCACGCTCCATTACCCGCAAGAGGCCGCCGCCAGCCGCCGCAACCACGCCACCCTCGACCTTTGGGAGCGCCTGGCCGTTGTCGCCGACTGGATCGACGAAGCATCCGTCTATCCGAAGGCCGCGCTGGCCACCGCATACGACGCCTCGCTCCTCTTCGACGAGCACAGCGGCCCGAAGGGGATCTGGCGGCCGCACAGCGAGGAGGAAGCGAACCAGGCACTGCGCGAGGGATATCAGATATTCGAGGAAGCCACGATGCCGGCCCGCGCCGGCCTCTCCCATGCGTTGGGCAGCGCAACCGGCGCCCTCAAAGGCGCGGATACCCCCGCGGCGGTCGTCTGGAATCTGCTCAGTTGGGCGCGCGGCGGCGTCATCGATGTCAACGTGCCGGCCGCTTGGGTCGAATCCGGCCCGTCAATCGTCGACGAAACCTCCGGCCAGCCCGTCGCGTTCGAGGTATGCGAATCGGCAGGCATGGAGGCGCATTGCCGCATCCAGACCGCCGACGTTCCCGCGATGGGCTACAAGCGCTACCTGTTCAAAGCGGCCGACGGACAACCTGGGCAACTCGCAAACTCCACGGCATCAGCCCGCGTCACCGAGAAGGAAGCCGTCGTTGAGAACGAGCGTTTCGCGGTCGCTGTCGCCGGCACGGGCGGCATCACCAGCCTGGTCGATGCGCAATCGGGCACGGAGTATGTCGACCGCGCAACGTGGCCTGGCCTCAATGCGCTGGTCCGCTACGTTGCCGACCCCCACGGCCCTGAGCCGGGCGGCGACTTCACCGCGGACAAGCGCCTCTACGAGGGCACGCCCATCAGCGGCCGCGTCGTCACCCCCACCTCCGTCCAGTCCGAAGAGATCACCACCGGCCGCTCCTTCGACCGCGTGACCGTCACAACTACCACAATCATCGACGACCTTTACCAATGGCGGTCCGAAATCGCCCTCCACGACGACTGGATCGAGATCACGAACCGCCTCTCCTGGTTGGTCCGGCCGACCGACCCTGAGCTGCTTTACGTCCTCTTCCCGTTCGCTCTACCGTCACCGCGGATCCGGCACGCCGCCCAATACACCATCGTCGATCCCCGGACCCAAACCCTCTCGGGCAGCAGCCTCGACTCCTTCGCCATCCAGCATTGGCTCGATCTCTCTTTTGAGGATCGCGGCGTCACGCTTTGCTCGGCCGACCTCGCGCTCGCCGACTACGGCGGCATCAACGTGCAGCGCTTCCTACGCCGCCTCGACCCGGAAACCGGGACGGTCGCCTTTCGCGCCGCCTCCGGCCGGGCGCTGCCGCCGCGCGACGGCGACCCCTTCGGCCGGGGCGAGTGCTTGGAGCTGCGATTCGCCCTCCGACCCTATACCGGGGCATTCGACTCGCTCGCGGCCCATCGCTTTGGCGAGTCGTGGGCGCTGCCGCTCCAAGCCGCCGCCCTCCCGGCCAAGCACCCCGGTTTCTGGACCGATCCGTCCGGCAGCCTCGTCGATGTGCAGAGCGACTCCGTCATGC
>JBOGUE010000376.1:0-2978 GCA_050695955.1 Thermomicrobiales bacterium
GGCGGGAACCGCCGGAGCAATGGGGCGAGACGAGCAGGTTGGGCGCGTCCCAGATCGGGTCGTCGGCGGGAAGCGGCTCGGTGGCGAAGACGTCGAGACCGGCGCCGGCGATCTTGCCGCTACGCAGGCCCTCGGCCAACGCGACCTCGTCGACGATTTTGCCGCGAGAGACGACGATGACGTAGGCGTCCTGGGGGAGGAGCGCGAGCCGGCGGGCGTCGATCAGCCCGCGCGTTTCGGCAGTCTGCGGCGCGGCAACGGCCAGGACGTCGGCCTGGGCGAGCGCCTCGTCCAGTCGCTCCACTGGCCAGATCGACTCGACCCCGGCGAGCGGTTCGCCGGGGTGGACGTCGACGCCGAGCACGCGCATGTCGAAGGCGACGGCGCGGCGGGCGATGGCGCGGCCGATGTTGCCGGCGCCGACGACGACCATCGTCATCCCGGTTAGCTCGCGCATGCCGCGGGAGACCTCCGCCCGGCGCCAGACGCGCTGGCGCTGGTCCTCGGCCAGGAGCACGATGTGCCGGGTGAGGGCAAGGAGCATGGCGAACGCATGCTCGGCGATGCAGGGGGCGTGGCCGCCGCGGGTGTTGGTGAGGGCAACGTCGCTCTCGACCAACTCGGGGATGGCCGCCATCGTCTCGATGCCGGCGCCGGAGGAATGGACCCAGCGCAGGTGCGGGCCGGCGGCGAGGAATGCGTCGCGGGAGATGCGGCCGAGGAACGCGTCGGCGCCACGGGCGGCCGCAACGAGGTCGCCTGACGCGCCGGGGGTGACGAAGTCCACGGCGGGGAACTCGTCGCGCAGCTTTTGGGCCGCGCCGTTGCCGATGTCTGTGCTGATCACGATCTTCACGTTCGTGCTCCTTCCTGGCGTCTCGTCGCGTTCGTGCCCATCCACTCGGGTTCGTCGAGGCCAATCAGCCGGAAACCGTCGTCTTGCGGGGCGAAGTCGAAGAGATGGCGCGTGGTCGTGACGTCGAGTCGTTTGAAGCGGTTGTCGGAGATCGCATGGACGACGACCGCGCCTTGGTCGGGGGGCGGCAGCGGCGCGTCGATGCAACGCAGCAACAGGGCGTTGAGGTCGCGCTGGCTAAGAAACATGCTGAGCAGATGGGCGGTGGCCGCGGGCGGACGCGGGCCACCCTCGTAGGCGCCGATGCGCAGGCAGACGCTCGGCAACCCTTCCGAGACGGCGAAGCACTGGGCGACGGCCTCGCCGAAGCATTTGCTGACGCCGTACATGTTGCGCGGGCGCACCGGCACGTCCGGCGTGAGCTGGCGATCGTGGGGGTAGCCCTCGACGGCGTGGACGGAACTGGCGAAGATCACCCGCTGGCATTCCTGGTCGGCGGCGGCGCGGAAGACGTTGTAGGCGCCCTTGATATTGTTGTCGAGCAGCGAACCGTAGAAGTCGGCCGAGGGCGAAGGATCGGCGGCCAGGTGCATGACGACGTCGACGCCGGTGCAGGCGGCGCGGCAGGCGTCCAGGTCGGCGACGTCCAAGGGAATCACCTCGTGACCGGCCGGCTCGGCGATGGCATCGACGGCGCGGTCCGCCAGGCGAAAGGCGTAGCGATCTCCGGCGAAGCGGCGGAACGACGTGCCGATGCGGCCGGCGGCGCCGGTGATGAGTACGCGCGTCGCGGGCGTTTCGGGCATATTGCGCGGGTCCTCCTCTGTCATTGTCGCGCTGAATGTGCGCGGCCGGACATCGTGCAGCGGGCGACATCTTACGGGAGGATTGAGCGTTGTGCTCGGTTGGGAAGAGAAAGGGTAAGGTAGGAGTTGATTGCCCGCGACGTGAGACATCGGGCAAGATGCTTGCACTGAGCCATTTGCACTGGGTATTGGGAGGAATGTGGGCGTGGAGCGGGTGCGAATTGGGGTGATTGGGCTGGGACAGGTCGCGCAGGTGATCCATCTGCCGATCTTGGAGGCGCTGGCCGAGCGGTATCGGATCGCGGCGTTGTGCGACGTCTCGCCGGGGTTGCTGGCGGCGATGGGGGAGCGGTACGGCGTGCCGGCTGGGGCGCGGCACGCGGACTACCGCGAGTTGGTGGCGCGAGACGACCTTGATGCCGTCTTCGTGCTGAACAGCGACGAGTACCACGCCGATTGCACGATTGCCGCCGCGCGCCAGGGCAAGCACGTGCTGGTCGAGAAGCCGATGTGCCTGACCCTCGCCGAGGCCGGCGCGATCGTGCGGGCGCGGGACAAGGCGGGCGTGCGGGTGATGGTGGCCTACATGCGGCGCTTCGCACCGGCCTTCGTCCAGGCGGTTGAGGAGGTGCGGCGGCTCGAGCGGATCAACTACGTGCGGGTGCGCGACATCATCGGCCGCAACCACCTCATCATCGAGCAGTCGAGCGCCGTGCTGCGGCCTGACGACATCCCGGCCGAGTTGACGCGCGACCGGGCGGAGCGGGCGGCGCGGCTGGTGCGGGAGGCGATTGGGGAGGCGCTGCCGGAGTTGCCGGGGCTGGCTCGCGTCTACCGGCTGCTGTGCGGGTTGAGCAGCCACGATCTCTCCGCTATGCGGGAGTTGCTCGGTTTTCCGCGGCGGGTGACGTCGGCGGAGTGCTGGAACGATGGCAATTTCCTCACGGTCCTCTTCGACTACGGCGACTATCGCGCCTTGCTGGAGACGGGAGTCGACGAGCAGCGCCGGTTCGACGCCCACATCGAGGTCTACGCGCCGGCGATCTCGCTGCGCGTCCAGTACGACACGCCCTTCATCCGCCATCTGCCGACGACGTTGGTAATCAATGAGACGATCGGCGACGCCTACACCGGGCGAGTAATCCGCCCCACCTTCAAGGACCCCTACACCCATGAGCTCGAATACTTCCACGACGTGGTGACGAACGGTGTCGTGCCCAAGACGACGCCGGAGGATTTCATGGAGGATTTGCGCCTCTTCGGGATGATTATCGAGGCGCTACGAAAGCGTTAGGCGTTAGGCGTTAGGGGCTAGG
>JBOGUE010000377.1:0-3722 GCA_050695955.1 Thermomicrobiales bacterium
CGGGCTGATCGGCGCGGCCACCACGCTCGCCACCGACGAGGCCCGCTTCGACCGGCTTCGCGCCGCCGCCGACGCCCCGGCCGCGCCCTACCCCAACCTGATCATGGGCGGTCGCCACCGCGACTGGCTCGCCGCCGACCGCGCCCTGGCGACAGTGCTGGCCGATGACCCGGAGAACGAGGCGGTCGCGACCCGCCTGGCGGAGTTGCGCCGCGATCCTCTTCGCCCGCGACGGCGCGCTCTACGTCGTCGGCTCCGATCTGACCGATGAGCGCCTGATCTCGGACGAGGTCTCGGCCTCTTTCCCCACCTGGAGCCCGGATCGCTCGCGCATCGCCTTTTTCTCACCCGAACCGGACGACTACACCGGGCGCAGCCGCCTCTTCCTCGTCGGCGCCGACGGCAGCGATTTGACCCTGCTGGCCGAAGACGTGATGCCCGAAATCTGGCCGATCTGGAGCCCCGACGGCTCCCACATCGCCATCACCGGCTACGCCGAGCAGCGCAACACCGGCCGCCGCCGCGAGCCGACCGTCATCCGGGTTGTGGAAGCGGCGACCGGTCAGATCACCACCGTCACCGGCGCCGACATGCCCTACGTCCAATCGCCGGCCTGGTCGCCGACCGCGGATCGCCTGGCCTTCGTCAGCATGGGCGACCGCGGGCGGGGCGACGGCCCGGCCTACCGCATGGAAGGCGATGTCTACGTCCTCGACCTCGCCAGCCGCGAACTGACCAACGCCACGAACGGCCGCCTGACACACGCCGAGCGCGTCACCTGGTCGCCGGTCGCCGCGCAGCTCCTGATCTACTCGCAGGACCGCGGTACGCCGTGGTACGAGAGCGCGCTGACCAGCGTCGCCCTCTTCGACCTTGCCACCGATACCATCGAGGAGATGGACAACCAGACCCGCGACCTTGGGTTGCCGTACTGGTCGCCGGACGGCCGCGCCTTCGCTTTCACCGAGGGGGATCAGACGGTCCGCATCCGCTGGTTGACGGGCGACGAAGTCGCGGTCGTGGTCTCCCGCACCGTCGCCTCGATCGTCACCTGGTCGCCGGACGGCAGCGCGCTGATCCTCGTCGCCAACGACCCGAAGCAGGCTTCGTTCCTGGTTCCGCTCGACGGCGACACCTTCGACGCCACCACCGAGATTTCGCTCCACTTCGACCTGGCCAACCCCTGGCTCGGCCCTCCCCAATGGAGCCCCGTCGACCCCGCTGACCTCCCCGGGCCGCCATCGGTCTCGGGCACCGGCCTGGACGCGAGTCGGTAATCGGTCAGCCCCCTCCCAAATCGACAGCAACGCGGCGGGAGCCCCGGCATTTGACAGCACCACGCGCGGTGGCTATTCTATAACCAAATTATTATGAAATGGGGTGGTTACGCATGGCAGGTGACCAGCTCAGCGCCGTCTTCGGCGCGCTCGCCGATCCGACCCGTCGCGCGATCCTGGCGCGGCTAACCCAGGGGGACGCGAACGTCGCGGAGATCGCCGCGCCCTTCGCGGTGTCGCAGCCGGCCATCTCCCGGCATTTGAAGGTACTCGAGCAGGCGGGGCTCATCTCGCGCCACCGCCGCAGGACCGCCCGCCTCAGCCATCTCGAGGCGGAGCCGCTGCGGGAGGCGACCGCGTGGCTGGCCGGCTTCCAGGCGTACTGGGACGAGCGCTTCGACCAGCTGGACGCGCTGCTCGCCGCCCTGCAGGACGAGTCCACCACGTGACCGCGCCGAGGCCATGCTGTCGATTTCGGGCTCCGCCGAACGACAAACTGGCGTCGGCAGCCGCGCCGGGATGCGGGTTGCGCGATTGTTGGGACGAACGACGAAGGAGCAGATAGATGGCTGAGATGACACCCGTGTCTGAAAAGAACCTCGATCGCTATGGCAGCCCGCCGCTCGATTGGAGTCGCGCGCGTGAGCGCCTGGAGCAGGAATACCGGCAGCAGGGACCCATTGGGGACGAGCAGCCGCACACCCACTGGCTGGCCACGGTACGCCCGGACGGCCGGCCGCACGTCGCGGCGGTGGGGGTCGTCTGGCTCGATGGCGCCTTCTACTTCAGCGCCGGCGCCGATACCCGCAAGGCCCAGAACCTGGCGCAAAACCCGCACAGCGTGATAACCCTGGCCGCCCAGGGCATCGACCTCGTCCTCGAAGGCGAGGCGGCGAAGGTGACCGACGACGCCACGCTCCAGCGCGCGGCCGAGGTCTTCGCCGCCGTCGGCTGGGCGCCGACCGTGCGCGACGGCGCCTTCTACCACGAGTACAGCGCACCGAGCGCCGGCCCTCCGCCCTGGGACCTCTACCGGTTCACGCCGAAGACCGTCTTCGGCGTGGCTACCGCCGAGCCGTACGGCGCGACGCGCTGGCGCTTCTAGCCAGCTAGATTGCGACGATGCATCGGAAAGGACCGCTTCGTGGCCAAGACGCGAATCATCGCCGAACCCGGGGTGCCGCAGATCGTGATCACCAGGGAGTTTGCCGCCCCGCGCGAGCTCCTCTTCCGCGCCTACACCGATCCGGCATTGCTCGTGCAGTGGCTGGGGCCGCGCCGGTTGACGACGACCGTCGACCGCTACGACGTCCGCGACGGCGGCAGGTGGCGCTACGTCAGCCGCGACACCGACGGCACGGAGTACGGGTTCCACGGCCTGTTTCACGGCACGCCGTCCGTGGAGGGCATCGTCCAGACCTTCGAGTTTGAGGGCACGCCCGGCAAGGTCTCGCTGGAGACGCTCACCTTCGAGGAGCAGAATGGTCAGACGCTGGTCCGCATCAACGCCGTCTACCAATCGGTCGCGGACCGTGACGAGATGGTCGCGTCCGGCATGGAGGAGGGGATCAACGAAGGGATGGACCGTCTGGACGAACTCTTCACAAATCTGACCCCGGTGGGTTGATTCTCTGGGAGCATGGTTCCTACGACGACAAGTACAGGAGGTACACAGATGACCAAGCGCGCACCCGCCGAAACCACCAATCTCGATCGATACGGAAACGCGGCGCTGCCGTGGAGCAGGCCGCGCGATCTCCTCGCCGCCGGACCGTCGTCGGCCGGACCAGGGAACGATTGCGTCTTCTACCTCGGCACGACCCGACCGGACGGCCGCCCCCACTCCGCCGGAATCGGCGCCCTCTGGGTCGACGGCGACTTCTACGTCGTGAGCGGACCCGAAACCCGCAAGTCGCGCAACCTGGCGGCGAACCCGGCCTGCACGATCTCCGCCAGGCTGGAGGGCATCGACGTCGTTTTCGAAGGCGAGGCGACCAGGGTGACCGATCGGGCAACTCTGGAACGCGTGGCCGCCCTCTACCGCGAGGGTGGGTGGCCGGCTGAGGTGGAGGGCGACGCCTTCACGGCGCCGTACAGCGCCCCGAGCGCCGGCCCTCCGCCCTGGCATCTCTACCGCTTCACGTTTCACACGGCCTTTGGCGTCGCCACCGCGCAACCGGACGGCGCCACCCGCTGGCGCTTCGACCGCTGAGGGAGGAAGAGACCATGGGAACCGTTGGCACGTCGCTGACCATGTCGCTGGATGGCTTCATCGCCGGCCCGAACGACGGCCCCGAGCATCCGCTGGGCGAGAACGGCATGCGCCTCTTCGATTGGTATGCCGCCGGCGATACCGAGTACACGGTGCCGGCTGGCACCATGACGGTCACGGTCTCCAAGGCCAGCGCCGAGATGCTCCGCGAGGCGTACAGCAAGATCGGGGCG
>JBOGUE010000378.1:0-16883 GCA_050695955.1 Thermomicrobiales bacterium
AAGCGACACCGCTCGGCGGGGACGTTCGGGCGGTCGCGGCCGCCGGGGTAAGTCCGCACGAGGCGGAGGCGCTCGCACGGTGACGCTGCGGCGGGCGGTCCCAGTCGTGCGCGAACCGGTATCGCTGCCGCCTGTGGTGACGGTCGCGGAACTCGCGGAAAAACTCGAGACCAGTGGCATTGAAGTGATCAAAGAGTTGATGAAGCTCGGCATCATGGCGAGCCTCAATCAGCAAATCGACTATGACAACGCGGCCAAAGTCGCAACGACGCTCGGGTGGGAAACCAACGAGCTCGTTTCCGAGATCGTGCAGCAAGCGGCGGCTGATTTTGAGAGCAGGCGAGCCGAAGCAGAGACCGATCCGAACGCGGTGGGACGGCCGCCTGTCGTCACGATCATGGGACATGTCGATCACGGCAAGACGAAGCTGCTCGATGCGATTCGCTCGACCAAAGTCGCTGAAGGCGAAGCCGGCGGCATCACACAGCACATTGGCGCCTACCAAATCGAGACCCAGGGACGGCGAATAACGTTCCTCGACACACCTGGGCACGAAGCCTTCACGGCGATGCGGGCACGCGGCGCGCAAGCGACCGACATCGCGATCCTCGTGGTCGCCGCGGACGACGGCGTTATGCCGACGACGCGGGAGGCGATTGCGCACATCAGGTCAGCGAACGTGCCGATGGTGGTAGCGGTCAACAAGATCGATCTGCCGGCGGCTAATCCTGACCGAGTCAAGCAGCAATTGAGCGAGCTCGGCGTCATGCCAGAAGAATGGGGTGGTGACGTTCCTTTTGTCGAGGTTTCCGCCAAGGAAGAGCTCGGCCTCGACGATTTGCTTGAGGTGCTTCTCTTGGTTGCCGATGTTACTGAGCTGAAGGCGAACCCGCATAAACTGGCGAGCGGGGTCGTCATTGAAGCGAAGGTGGATCGCACGCGCGGACCCGTCGCTACGGTACTCATTCAGAGCGGTACGCTCAACATGCGGGACGTGGTGGTTGCGGGAGCGACCTGGGGTCGGCTCAAGGCGATTTTCGACGACCGAGGCAAGCGCGTCCGGCGGGCAGAGCCGAGCACGCCGGTCGAGATCCTGGGTCTGTTCGAAGTGCCACAGGCAGGCGATACCGTCCAGATCTTCGAGGACGATCGAGAGGCCCGCCAGCTGGTCGAGCAGCGCCAGATGCAACGCCGAGTCGAGGCCCTGATGGGTGATCGAGCGGTCAAGCTGCAGGACCTCTACAGCCAGGTGCAAGCCGGCAGTACGGCGGAGCTTCGTGTCATCGTCAAAGCGGACGTGCAGGGCTCGCTCGGTGCGATTCAATCAGCGCTCTTGAAACTGAACGATTCGACGGATCAAAAGGTTCTGTTGAGCATTCCGTACGCGGGCACAGGCGCAATCAGCGAATCCGACGTCAGCTTGGCAGTGGCGACCCACAGCATCATCATCGGCTTCAATGTCCGGCCGGACGTGGCGGCAAAGCGCTCGGCTGACTCCAATGGCATCGACATCCGGTTCTACACCATCATCTACAACCTGATCGACGAAGTGAAGGCGGCGATGACCGGCCTTCTGGCGCCCGAGTTCCAGGACGTGACAGATGGCTACGCCGAAGTCCGCGAGACCTTCAAGCTGCCGGGCGGCGACATTGTTGCGGGGCTCTATGTGCTGGACGGCAAGGTAACGCGCAACTCCAAGGCCCGTGTCTTGCGGGACGGGACGATGGTCAATGAAGGTAACATCCGTTCGCTGAAGCGCTTTAAGGACGACGTGCGCGACGTTGCGGCGGGTTACGAATGCGGTTTGGGTCTGGATGGATACAACGACCTCCAGGTCAAGGACCAGATCGAGTTCTACCACCGCGAGGAAGTTGCGCGGTCGCGGTAGCAGGGAGGGCGCGTTCGGCTGGGTGCTTGAGGATCCGGCGACGCGTCTCCTTTGAAAGGCTCGCTCTTGAGTAGACGCACCCGCCAGGTCGGCGAATTTCTCCGCGAGGAGCTGTCCGATATCATCCGGACCGAGGTCAAGGATCCGCGCATCGGTTTCTTTAGCGTCACGCACGTCGAGATGTCGCCCGATCTCCGATTAGCGCGGGTGTACATCAGCGTCCTCGGTTCGGAGGATGAGCGGACGGCGACGCTGACGGCACTTCGGTCCGCGGCTGGATTCATCCGGCACCACCTCAAACCGCGCCTGCGAATGAGGCAAATACCTGAACTCGAGTTTCGCGACGATCGTTCGATGGAGCATGCCGAGGAGATCGCGCGAGCGTTGCGTGATCTGAACGCACCGTCGCTGCCTACACTGTCCAGACGAGACGTCGGGAGAAATCGGTGACGTCGCCAGCATGGCGCATCGACCCAGTGGCGGCGGATGAAGCGCTGCGGCTCTTCCGTTCGGCGCGGACGATCCTGATGCCGACGCATCAAAACGTCGACGCGGATGGTCTGGCGTCGGCGTTGGCGCTCATGCACGCGCTGGGCGAATTCGGACTGTCCGTCATGCCGCTGGTGAGCGACGGCAATCTACCCCAGAGTTTGCGGTTTTTGCCTGGTATCGACCACGTTTGTGTCTATGGCGTCGATTCACTGCCGGAATATGACCTGCTCTGCCTTGCAGATTGCTCCGACCGGCGGCGACTGGGCGCCTTTTACGAGGATGACCCCGGTCGCGTCGATGGTAGCGTGCCCATCGTCAACATCGACCACCACGTCACGAATGACAAATTCGGCGTGGTCAATTTAGTCGAGCCGGAGGCGTCATCGACGGCTGAGCTCGTCGCAGAATTGTTGCGACATTGGGAGTCGACCCTCACGCGGTCGCTGGCGCAATGCTTGTTGGCAGGAATCTATGGCGATACGCTTGGCCTGCGGACCGAATCGACGACGTCGCGGACGATGAGGACCGTGGCGGACCTGGTTGATGCGGGCGCGGATCCTGTCCCGATTGTCGATGCACTCTTCCGCATCAAGCCGATGTCGACGGTGTGCCTTTGGGAACACGCGTTGGGTAACGTGCAATGGACAGGGCAGCTCATTTGGACCGAGGTGACGAGAGAAACCCTCTCGAGCTGTGGGGCCACGGCCTCCGAGGCTGAGGGACTTGTCAACTTCCTAGCCGGCACGGAGGGCTCTCGCGCAGCCGCGATCTTGTACCAGACCGAGACGGGTTGGCGCGTTAGTTTACGAAGCCTCCCGATCGATGTCGACGTTGCCGCGATTGCCTCGGAGTTCGGAGGCGGTGGCCACCCTCGCGCGGCTGGGTGTACCGTCACGGGCGGCAGAGACGAGAAACAAGCCTTCCTGCAACGCGTCGCCGAGCTCGCGATGCCGCGCTCCACCGCGCAATCTTGACCTATGCCCAGACGCGCCGGCGGTCCGCCACGATTCCACGGGATATTGGTCATCGACAAACCGGCTGGTTGGACGAGCCACGACGTCGTGGCGCGCATCCGCCGGCTCGTGGGCGAGCGACAGGTCGGGCACGCTGGTACGCTCGACCCGGCGGCTACCGGCGTTTTGCCCGTGGCGGTCGGCTCCGCGACCCGGGTAGTCGAGTATCTTGCCGAAGCCTCGAAGACATACCTGGCTGAGATGACGTTCGGCGTAGAAACTGATAGCCACGACGTCGACGGGCAGGTTACCCGATTGGTGGATCCGTCGGAATTGACAGCGAGCGACATCGAAGCCGCCTTGGCGGCATGGCGGGGACCGATCGACCAGATACCCCCGATGCACGCGGCGATAAAGGTCGGAGGGAGGCCGCTCTACGAACGCGCTCGCCTGGGAGAAGTCATTGATCGACCTCCGCGTCGTGTCGTCATCCATCAGATGGAACTTTTCGACTGGAGTCCGCCGGTGGCGACTCTTGCGGTTGATTGTTCGAAAGGCACTTACATACGCGCGTTGGCGCGCGATCTTGGCGCCGATGTCGGCGCCGGTGCATACCTCTCGAATCTCGTCCGCCTGCGAACCGGACCCTTTGATCTGGCTCAAGCATGGACCATGGCGGAACTCTCGGCGCGTGATTTGGCGGCCGAATGGTCAACCATCGCCGTGCATCCGGATGCCGCGGCCGAACATCTTGACGCGCTCATTCTGAACGAGGACGCGACGCGACAGTGGGCTTTCGGTCAGCCCATCAGGCACTCCGCGGAAGTACGCGGCGTGGTGCGAGCGTACGACATGTCGGGCGAATGGCTCGGAATCGCCGTAGGATCGCCGGAAACGACCTCTTGGAAACCGACGAAAGTGATCGCGAGCGCGGCCTGATGGAACTGGACGAGCGACAACTGGACGACATCGCGGCACTTGCGTCGGCGGATCGCGTGGTAACCATCGGAACCTTCGACGGCGTCCATCGTGGTCATCAGCTTCTCTTGACGCGCACTAGGGCACGGGCGCAAGAACTCGGCCTTATGTCGCTTGGCGTCACCTTCGAACCCATTCCGGCGATGGTGCTCCGGCCAGATCGCTTTCCGGGTCGCCTCTGCCCAGCTGAGCAGAAGCAACATCTCCTGGTAGACGCCGGCATCGCGCAGGTGCTGACGCTGGCCTTTGATCTAGCGTTCTCCCGGCAGTCGCCGGAGTCGTTCATGTCGTGGCTCGCGGAAGCGACCGGAATGAAGGAATTGTGGGTGGGCGAGGCCTTCGCTCTTGGCCGGGATCGTATTGGAAACGTAGAACGTCTTCGCGAGATTGGACGTGATCTTGGATTTTCAGTTACATCGCTACCACGGTTGATGGACGATGGCATCATTATCAGCAGCAGCGCCATCCGGACGGCGATCCAGGGCGGCAATGCCTTGCTGGCGCACCATTTGCTCGGACGTCCGTTCCGCGTGGCAGGCGAAGTTATCCACGGCGCCCATCTTGGGCGCACCATCGGGTTTCCGACAGCGAATGTGTTGCCTCCAGACGACCTTGTTCAACTACCGGACGGCATCTACGTCTCGTGTGCCCATGTCGCTGGGGAGGATGCGCCACGACATGCGATGACGTACGTTGGGACGCGGCCAACGGTGAATACCGGACTACGTCAGGTGGAAACGCACATCCTCGACTTCGATGGCGATCTTTACGGCCAAACCCTGGCGGTCGACGTTCTCGATCACATTCGAGGTGACGAAGTCTTCGACTCTTTGTGGGCGTTGATTGCACAACTGCAGCGCGACGAAGCATCGACGCGGGCGTTTTTCGCGGCGTCGACACGAACGGACTCCAATTGACCCGGTTCGAGCGTGCGTGCTAAAATCCTTCGGCTCTGCCGCTCAACGCACGCGGTGCTTTTGCCGCGGCGTTTCTGCGTTTTAACGGTTGAGTTCGACGTGGTAGACCAAGAGGAGGAGAACCCTGACCAGACCAATTCAGACTCGCGTCAACGAGCGTATTCGGATCCGGGACGTTCGGCTGATCGATGAGGAGGGAACCCAGGTCGGAATCATTCCGACGCGCGATGCTATGGATATGGCTCGCGAGCGAGGACTCGACCTTGTCGAAGTAGCGCCCAACGCCGTTCCGCCGGTTTGCCGGCTGATGGACTACGGAAAATTCCGGTACGAACAAAGCCGCAAGGAACGCGAGTCACGCCGGCACCAGCATGTGATCAGACTGAAGGAAGTTCGCATTCGACCTAAAATCGACGACCATGATCTCGAAACTCGAGGTCGACAGGCAGCGAAGTTCTTGGATGCCGGCGATAAAGTGAAGCTGACCGTCCTCTTCCGGGGACGGGAAATGGCTCATCCCGATATCGGGCGAGGCTTATTGGATCAGTTGGCCGATCAATTGCGGCCGCACGGAGCGGTCGAACAGACGCCCCGCATGGAGGGGCGGACGATGTCGATGATTCTGAATCCGCTGCGCCAAAAGCAGAGTCAACACGAAAAGGAGGGTGGGCAGCGTCGTGACGAAGCAGAAGCTCAAGACGCACAAGGGCGCGAAGCGCCGGTTTAAGATCACCGCGACCGGCAAAATTCTGCGCACAAAAGGCATGAAGAGCCACAATCGCCGAAAGAAGGCGCCGCGCGTGAAGCGCCAGTTCGATCGGATGCTGCCGTTGCATAGCGCCGACGAAAAGCGCGTTAAGCGCATGCTGCCGTACGGCGAGTAGCGCCATCCAGCCGCCGGCTGCCGGCAAGTCGAGGGGAAACAAAGACCATGGCCCGCGTAAAGCGTGGAGTCGTCACGCATCGACGACACAAGAGGGTACTGGCTCAGGTCAAGGGTCACTACGGAACGAACAATCGCCTGTTTAAGCGGGCTCACGAGTCGCTCATGCGCTCGTTGGCGTTCGCCTACCGTGACCGCCGAACACGTAAGCGCGACTTTCGCAGGCTATGGATCATTCGGATCAATGCGGCAAGCCGTATGCACGGGCTCCCATACAGCCGCCTCATGCAGGGATTGAAGCTCGCTGGAGTGCAGGTCGATCGCAAGATGCTGGCTGATCTCGCGGTCCGCGACGATGCAGCATTTGCGGCCATCGTCGACGTCGCAAAACAGCATGTAGGCCAGCCGGCGGCCTGATGCCCACCGGATCGCCGGGGCAGTCGCCAGGCGTTATACGCAGTTCCGATAATCGGATCTTGAAGTTCGGGCGCTCGCTCCGTCGCCGCTCCGTGCGGGAGGCGGAGCGAGCGTTCATCGTGGAAGGGATGCGCGCGGTTGAGGATGCCGTCCAGACAGGCGCCGTGCCGCGCTACGTTTTCCTGCGAGACGGTGACTCTGCCGCCGCGAGCGTCATTCGTCGCCACCAGATAGTCGCGGGCGTTCATGTTGTCGATTCTAAGCTCTTCGATGGCCTCTCAGACACATTGTCGCCGCAGGGAGTACTGGCGGTCTTCGGCATGCCGGCGCTGAACGTTGAGCAGCCAGCCGCACCTTTGGTGCTTGTGCTCGACCGCCTGCGGGACCCAGGCAACATGGGAACCCTGTTGCGCACCGCGGCGGCTGCCGGCGTGACACTGGTCACGCTCACCTCGGAGACCGTCGATCCGTACAATCCCAAGGTCGTTCGGGCTGCGATGGGGGCTCACTTTCGGGTCCCGATTCAAGCGTGGAACGACAATCTTCAACGAATCGTCTTGCAGGCCTGTCCCGTACGACTTGTGGCCGATGCCAGCGCCCCAACGGTGTACGACACCGTCGATTGGCTCGGCGGAACAGCGCTGATCATCGGCTCAGAGGCCCACGGCGTGTCATTTGAGATTACGGCTCTGGCAACAGACCGGGTCAGCATCCCGCGGTCGGCAATGGTTGAGTCCCTCAACGCGGCAGTCGCAGGCGGTGTGCTGCTCTTCGAAGCCGCCCGTCAGCGACGGAGACATGTTTCGACCTTCGACTAGGCAAATGCAATACATCCGGAGTTCGTGGCCAAAACGTAGGCCAGTACAGCACTTTCCGACCGCCAGGAGAGGACTGAGCGGCAATGGTTACGTGCTAGTCTGGCCGGACCGTTGGCCCTCGGGGGGCGCGGTCGAGCATCATGTAGACGAGGAACAAGGGGGACCTGATGCGAAAGCAGGATCTGATCCGCGCGGTCGCGCGCCAGACCTCCCAGCCAGAATCCCAGGTGACGTCGACCGTGAATGCGGTTTTTGCCCAGATACAGCAATCGCTGTCCGAGGGTAACGAGGTCGTTATCAGCGGCTTCGGTGCATTTCGCGTCGTCGAGCGGTCCGCCCGGCAGGGGCGGAGCCCGCGAACTGGTGAGCCGATGACTATCCCCGCCCGTAAGAGCCCCGCATTTCGACCGGGCGCTGAGCTTAAACGGACCGTCAGCGGGGACTAGCTCGTGATGCCAGCCCTGACGACGGCGCGGATCTCGTCGACAAGTTGGCTCACGGCAACGCGCTGGCCGACCCCGACCGCGTTCGCGATCGCTTGGCGGTTTGAGCGGCCGTGGGCGATGATCACCGCGCCGTTAACACCGAGAAGCGGCGCACCGCCAAACCGGGCATAGTCAAGTCGCGACCTAACCGCGCGGAACGCGGGCCGCAATGCCAACGCTGCAATTCTGCGCGGCAACGTTCTGGTCACCTCCGTGCGAAGCTCTTCCAGCAGCGCCGTCGCGGTGCCTTCTGCCACCTTCAGGGCGATGTTGCCGGTAAAGCCATCGGTGACGAGGACGTCGACCCGGCCGGACAGGATGTCCGTGCCTTCCACGTTTCCGGCAAACGCGATTGACGGTTCGGTTTCGAGGAGCGCAAACGCGGCTTGGACGAGTTGGTTGCCCTTGGAAGATTCTTCGCCGTTCGCGAGCAGGCCGACGGTTGGATTGGTAACGTTCCGCTCCAGTCGGGCGTAGATCGCACCCATCTTCGCCATCTGGACGAGATGTTCCGGCTTCGGATCGGTGACCGCGCCGAGATCGAGGAGGAGAGTCGGTGCGCCGCGTGTGGGAATGAACGCGGCAATGGCAGGGCGATCGATGCCAGGGATTCTGCCTAATGTTAGGAGGGCTCCGGCCATTACGGCGCCGCTGTTTCCCGCCGAAACAAATGCCTCTACAGTTCCGTCGCGAACGAGCCTGAGTCCAACCCCGATGCTCGACATTGGCTTGCGCCTGGTTGTCTGCGCGGGATGCTCATGCATCTCGACAACGTCGGGCGCATCAACGACATGCACGTCCACGCCAGTCAGATTCGCAGTCTCAACCAATGGATCGATTTCAATTCGTCGTCCGACGAGCGCGAGATCGACGCCGGATGCGCGGGCTCCCTCGATGGCGCCAGGGACGACGACATCCGCACCGCGGTCCCCGCCCATGGCGTCTACGGCGATACGCATCTTCGCCTCCTGTGGCGGCGGTTAGTAAACAGGGGCGGAACCCACGGGTTCCGCCCCTGGCGTGCCGTCAGGTGTATTGACTCTACAAGTCGAGGTTCTGCACCTCGCGGGCGTGGGTCTGGATAAACTTCTTACGCGGCGGCACGGCGCTTCCCATGAGCATATCGAAGGTCTCGTCGGCGGTGATGCCATCCTCGATCGTCACCTGCATCAGCGTGCGGCGGGCCGGATCCATGGTCGTTTCCCAGAGCTGGTCCGGATTCATTTCCCCGAGCCCCTTGTAGCGCTGGACTTCCGCTCGTTCGCCGAGTTCCTGCTGCGCCTGTTCTCGCTGCCCTTCCGTGAAGACCCAGCGCTCTTCTTTGCCGGCCTTGACGCGGTAGAGCGGAGGCTGGGCGATGAAGAGCCGTCCGTCGAGGATGAGCTGCTCGAGGTGCCGGAAGAAGAAGGTCAGCAAGAGCGTGCGGATGTGCGACCCATCGACGTCCGCGTCGGTCATGATGATGATCCGATGGTACCGCAGATTGTCGACGTTGAACTGGTCGCCGATCGAGGTCCCCAGAGCCGTGATCAGGGTCCGAATCTCGTTGTTTTGGAGCATCTTGTCGAGACGAGCCTTCTCGACGTTGAGGATCTTGCCCCGCAGCGGCAGGATCGCCTGGAATCGACGGTCACGCCCTTGTTTTGCCGAGCCGCCGGCCGAGTCGCCCTCGACGATATGAAGCTCCGCTCGACTCGGGTCCCGCTCCGAGCAGTCCGCGAGCTTGCCAGGTAGACTGAAGCTATCGAGACCACCCTTGCGTTGGACGAGCTCTCGCGCTTTCCGCGCCGCTTCGCGTGCTCGCGCGGCGTTGATGCATTTCTCGATAATGCGGCGCGCGGTCTGCGGATTCTCCTCGAGGTAGGCGCCGAGCGATTCATTGACGACCGTTTGCACCGCGCCGGCGATCTCGGCGTTGCCCAACTTTCCCTTGGTCTGTCCTTCGAACTGTGGCTCTGCCAGCTTGACCGAGATGATTGCCGTCAGTCCTTCGCGAACATCCTCGCCGGCGAGCGTTTCGTCGCCTTTGAGAAAGCCGTTCCGCTTAGCGAAGTCGTTGATCGTCCGCGTCAGTGCCGACTTGAAACCGGAGAGATGTGTGCCGCCGTCGATGGTATTGATATTGTTGGCGAAGGTGTGGGTCGATTCGCCATAGCTATCGTTGTACTGAAGTGCGACCTCGATCATGCCGGCCGCCGTCTCACGCTCGACGTAGAACGGACGGTCGTGGACGACGTTGCGGTTCCGATTGAGGTGACGTACGAACGAGACGATACCGCCCTCGAAGTAGAATGTCATCTCGCGCTCGGTGCGCTCGTCGATCAATGTAATCCGCAAGCCCTTTGTCAGGTAGGCGGTCTCGCGAAACCACTGGGACATTGCCTCGTATCCGTAGTCGATACCGTCGACAAAGACCGTGGAATCAGCGAGGAATTGGGTCGTTGTGCCGTGATCGTCTGGATCGGATGCGCCGATCTTCTTCACCGGACCGGTCGGGACGCCGCGCTTGTAATCCTGGCGATAGAGCTTGCCGTCACGCCGGACATCGACCCGGCACCACTCGGACAACGCATTGACGACCGACGCGCCGACGCCGTGGAGGCCGCCTGAAACCTTGTAGCCGCCGCCGCCGAATTTACCGCCGGCGTGGAGAACGGTCATGATGACTTCGAGCGCCGACTTATTCATCTTCGCGTGCTTGTCGACGGGGATGCCGCGGCCATTGTCGACCACCTCGACGACGTCGTTCGCGCCAATGCGGACGACGATCGTATCGCAGTAACCGCCGAGTGCTTCGTCTACCGAGTTGTCGACGATCTCCCGAACTAAATGGTGGAGTCCGCGTTGGTCGGTGCTTCCGATGTACATGCCCGGTCGCCGTCGGACCGCCTCGAGGCCCTCCAAGACCTGGATGCTCTGCGCGTTATAGGATGAAGTCCGTGTTGCCGTTGTTGCTGCCACGTGTGCTGTACTCCTTGTTCGTCTGCCCCGCGCGGTGAATCGCTAAGGCGCTGCCGTCGGCTGGACCGCCACTTCGGGCCGCCACAGTCGAAGCCGATCGTTGAAGAAGATCATGCTCGCCATCGCCAATCCACCGGCGAAGAAAGCGTGGGCGATAACGGCGAGAAACAGGCCCGGGGGCGAATCGACGAAAAGGCCCCAAATCTCTGGCAAACCGATTGAGATCAGGAAGGTCGCCAAGATGAAGCCGACCGTCGGCAAAAAATTCCTCTGCACAACGTTGACGCTAAAGTAGATTGCCCGCAGTGGGCCGACTTCCAGAACGACGATTGCATCGAAAATGAAAAACAGAAATATCGCCGCGCCGACCGCGAGCGGAAACGCGAGTGCCCCGACCAACGGTGCGAGATTGATTCCCATCGCGAAGATAATCCCCCCGGCGATCAACGCTGGCCCACCGACCAGCACGACCAAACCGAGCAACAGCGCGAGGAGCCCAAGAAACCGAAGCCACGCGACAAGTGCCGCGCGCGCGAACTGACGTGCTGTGCGCGGCCGTCCTACCGCCGCGTCGGCTAGCGGCACCGAATAGGCCATGAAAGCGCCACCGCCGACAATGATCATTGCTAATCCGATCAGGCAGACGAACCACCATGGATCAGGCACCAAGGCCGGGCGACTCCACAACATGTAGAGCTCGTCACGATCGAGTCCGCCCAACATCGATGGTACGAACAACGCGACCAGATACGTGAGGTCCCAGCCGCCGGCATCGTGGAGCGATTCGATGATCTGTTGACGGTCAGCGGGATTCGCCTCGATGACGAGTTCTTGCAGGCGATCGGTCAAGGCCGACGGCGCCAATCGCCAGCCAATCCAGTAATAGAGATCGAGCAGCATGGGGATCGACATCAACAGCGGATGCGCGAGCGCTACCGAGAGACCGGCCGCGATGGTGTCGATAATGCCGGGCGCTGCCGCCTTCTGTGAAGTTGCCAATGGTCGTTGCATGCGTCTCCGCGCCGATCCGTCGTCGTCCGGCGTCTGCTACTGCCAGCCGAGCTCTTCCAGGCGATCCTCGTCGATACCGAGATGGTGGGCGAGCTCGTGGATCACCGTGATCCGCACCTCGTTCTCGATTTGGCGCGGCGTCGAACAGGCTTCTTCGATCGACCGGCGAAAGATCGTGATCTTGTCCGGGAGGACCATTGAGTAACCGCTGCCGCGCTCCGTCAAGGGAACGCCTTGGTACAGTCCAAAGAGCGTGTCGCCGTCCATCTCAGCGAGGTGTTCGGACGATGGCTGATCCTCGACGACGACCGCGACATTGTTAAGCATGCGTTGAACGGCGTCCGGCAGGTCCCTTAGCGCGTGCGCCACGAGGCGTTCGAACCGGCGGCGCCTAATCCGTTCCACGCGGGATGAACGTCCGTCGCGCATGCTGAATTGTACCACTTTTTGCCCCTTTTGACGAGACGAAGTGGCGCTCCTTCTCCGCGTACGTACGCGTTATCCTCTAGGTTGAGTCAGTCCTCGGCCATGGTCGCCACTAGTATCTCCCGCCCGACCGTAACAGGCTCAGCCGTGCTGACGCCGCCGTGCTCCAAAACAACTGCCACCGCGTACCTGGGCTGTGTATCGCCGATGAAGCCGATAAACCAGGAATGCGGCTCATTCTGTCCGGTTTCGGCCGTGCCTGTCTTGCCGCCGATAACATACCCTGGCACGGCCGCACCGCCGACGTAGCCATTCTCGACGGCGTTTACCATCATTTCTTGGACTTGCTCGGCGCTTTCAGTGGAGATTGGTTGATTCCAGACGCGAGGGTCGTGGCTGCTCAACGTTTCTCCGTCTTGATCGAGAACCCTTGCCACAAGGTAGGGTTGCATCATCGTCCCCGAATGAGCGACAGCGCCGGCGACCATCGCCATCAGGAGCGGTGTCACTTGTAGTTGACCCTGTCCGAATGAAGTGTCGGCCAGGGCCGGGTCAGACTCAAGGAAGTCCTCTGTAACAGCTACGCTGCTTTCAGCAACCGGCAGATCAAATGGAACCTCCTCGGCGAAGCCGAACTGCTGGGCGTAGTCAAGTAGACGTTCCGCGCCAAGATCCAACCCAACTTGCGCCAGCACCACGTTCAACGAAAAGGCAATACCGTCGGCGAGGGTCCATTCCTCGATCGAGTCATCCGGCCGGTTCTGTTCAACTATGACGTGACCGTCTACGTTCAGCGATCCGTCGTCGCGATAAACAGTATCCGGTGAAGCCTGTTCCGAATCGACCGCTGCCGCCGCGGTGACGACTTTGAAGGTCGATCCGGGGGTGAAGAGCCCTTGAGTCGCGCGAAGAAGAAGCGGCCGGGACGAATCGTCGATCAGCTCCTCCCAGTACGCCTCCGCCGCGTCTCGATCCTCCGCGGACAAGACGTCGAGCGCATTCGGATCGTAGTGCGGGTTGCTGGCAAGGGTGAGGACCGCACCGGTCTCGACGTCGATGACAACGACCGCGCCGGGTCGCCCAGCGAGCAAGTCGTGGGCGAGTCCTTGCAGTTCGGCATCGAGGGTCAGGACGAGATCGTTGCCTTCGAGCTCGCGGCCGAGCAGGTTGTTCAGTGCCGCTTCAATCGGGTTGCCACCGACTTCGCCGCGAAGTTCATCGTCGTAGTTTGCTTCCAGCCCGGTCTTGCCATAGAGCAGCGGTGAGTAGTACCCGGAGACATAGGCGGTGGCAGGGTTCGGGTAGACCCGTTCGATAGCACCGTCGGCTGAACGGGTTTCAGCGATGACTTCTCCGTCCCGATCGAGGATTGAGCCGCGGGCGCTGATCAGATCCGCGCGCACCAGGCGAGGGTTGCCGAGTGTTTCGTCGGACGCTTCGTCCCGGCCGATGCGATGGGTGATCTCGTCGCTGCTGATGACCTGGACACGCACCAATTGCGCCGCAATAAGTGCGAAAATTGAAGTGATGACGAAGGCCGCATTGACTATGCCGCGGCTCGTGGGCGTCGCGGGGCGTGGCAGCCGGGGCAGCGTTCCAGCGACGGCGAGAAGCCATCCGGCGCCCAAGAGCGCGATCCACTGGCCGTCGCTCAGGCTGTCCCAGGCAAGGATGGTAGAGGCCGACACGGCGGCAAAGCCGAGGACAGCCAGAGCAGAAACGACGCGGCCAATTGAATGTACGCTCATGTCCATCATCGTTGGCTACCTTTTGGCGCGGCGGAGACTGCCAGCAAGAGGCCGACGAGGAGGAAGTTAGTTATCAGAGAACTGCCGCCGTAGGAAATGAACGGGAGGGTGATGCCGGTCAGGGGAATGATGCGCAACACACCGCCAAGGATGATCACGGTCTGTACCCCGAGCGTTGTGGCCAGCCCGACGGCCAAGAGTCGCTCAAAACCGTCTCCAGCGACCAAGCCGATCATGTAGCCGCGCATGACGAGGAGGAAGGTGATCACAATCACGGCCATGGCGCCGAGCAGTCCCAACTCTTCGGCGATGGCCGAGAAAACGAAGTCAGTATGTACCTCCGGGATGTACCAGGGTTGCCCACGTCCCAGACCAGAACCAAGCACGCCGCCGCTCGCGATCGCATACTCGGACTGGATTTGCTGCAACCCGCCGACGAGTGGGTCCTGCCACGGATCGAGCCAGTTTTGCACCCGGACGCCGATGCGGTCGAACAATTGATAAGCCAAGACCGAACCAGCCGAAAATGCCATCAGTCCGACGACGACGTATATGACGCGATTGCTGGCGACGTAGAGCATGGCCATGAAGATACCGAAGAAGAGCAATGCAGAGCCGAGGTCATTTTGAACGACGAGCACCATCAGGGAGGCGACCCACATGAACGCCATCGGCAACAAGTAGGGGATCGGTGGCAAGCGGAGGAAGCCGAGCCGCCAGGTGGAGCCGATAAGATCGCGCTTGTCATCGAGATATCCGGCCAGAAAGATGACGAGCGTGATCTTGGCAAGCTCCGACGGTTGCGCCTGGACCGGACCGATCTGGATCCAGAGTCGCGCGCCGTTTATCTCCGCGCCGAAGACGAACGTTACGACCATCAAGCCGAGACTGAGCAGCAGTGCCGTGTACTTGTAGCGGCGCAACAGATCAAGATGGCGGCGAAAAAAGACCGCCGTCGCCCAGAGCAATGCGAATCCGCCGAACAAGTAGAGCACGTGCTTGTCAGGCAACGTGGCATAGCCCGGTCCCCGTTCTTCGAGGGCTGGCCGGAGGCGCTGGATCATCAGCAGACCGAGGCCGGAAAGCATGGCGGTCAGCGGCACGAGCACTTGGTCGCCGCTAACGCCAAAAAGGCTCAAGCCGGCGCTTGTCGCCGCCACGACCCCGATAAACATCAAGCTGACGCGTAGCTCACCCCACGACCATTCGAGCCGGCCGCGCGGAACGAGGAGAATAGTCAAGAGGCCGACGACCGTGATCAGTGAGGGCAGGAGCAACAGCTCGACTTCAGTGACTCGGGATACCGGCCGGGAAAGGACGCGCACGGTCAGGCTCCGTTCCCCAGGTAGCGTTCCGCAATGACGCCAAGGCGTCGCTTCATCGCGGAGGTGATGTGGTCGGGCGAGGTAATGATGGCGTCTTTGAGGGCATCGGCGCAGTCGCAGTGACGCTCGGGAAGACCGGCTGTTGCAATGGCGTGGACGATGCCGCGGCCGACCTTCGTGTTCGCATTCAGATTGGCAATAACCAACTCGACCGTGACCGCGGCCTCACTCTGGTGCCATACGTCGTAGTCGGTGACCATCGCCAGGGTGGCATAGCAGATCTCGGCCTCACGGGCCAGGCGGGCCTCCGGCATCCCGGTCATTCCGATGACGGAAGCTCCCCAACTTCGGTAAAGGTTTGATTCGGCCCGAGTCGAGAACTGCGGACCCTCGATGCAGACGTAGGTTCCACCATTGACCACCGCGTGGTCAATGGTGGACGCGGCATGCTGCACGAATTGTCGGAAGACGTGGCATATGGGATCGGCAATTCCGACGTGCGCGACGACGCCGTCGTCAAAAAAACTGCGTTCTCGGGAGACTGTGCGGTCGATGAATTGGTCGGGCAAGACAATTGTCAGTGGCGGCAATTCCTCTTTGAGCGAGCCGACGGCGCTGACGCTCAGCAAGTGCGTGACGCCCAGTTCTTTGAGCGCATAAACGTTCGCGCGGTACGGCAGGTCGGTTGGCGCGAGCTGATGAGCGGCGCCGTGGCGGGGTAAAAATACGACGTCGACGGCGCCGAGGCGACCGACCGTCAACCGGTCGCTAGGCTTTCCGTACGGCGTTTCAAGGGTGACCTGTTCCTTCACATCGAGATCCGGTAGTTTATAGAGTCCACTTCCACCAATGACGCCGAGTATCATGCAAGGATCCTCCTCGACCGTACTAACTCCGGCCAATCTTAGCCCGCGAGCGTCCGGCGCGACGAGGCGCGGACCGATCTTGGGGTTGGAACCAGGCGCGTGGTATACTCCGTCCGATTTTGTTCGGTTTCTGGCGCTTTCGTGCGATTGCCATCGGAGCGCTGGAGTGAGGAGGCCCCGCCAAACATGGCGTTGCAGAAGGCACACAAGGACGAGATTATTGGGGGCTTCCGGGTCCACGAGACGGACACCGGATCACCGGAAGTGCAAATTGCCCTGTTGACCGAACGGATCAACGGGCTAACCGACCACCTCCGCGAACACAGGCATGATCACCATTCGCGGCGGGGTTTGTTGAAGTTGGTCGGCCGTCGCAGGCGTCTGCTGGCGTACCTGAGCGATAAGGACGTCGAGCGATACCGTGCGACGATCACCCGCCTCGGGCTGCGGAAGTAGTTATTGACAAAGCGAGTCCGCAACTGAACGGCTGTCAGCGACGACACCATGCAATAGTCACTAGGACAAGCCGGGCGGACGTAGAAAGCATGCCGGCCCAGGGCCATGCGCCCTGGGCTTTTGGCGTTGACGACCGAGAGACTCCGGCCGTGGGGAGGTGAAGGGCAGAAAACACTGTTTGCTCGGCGGTCGCCGGGGGATGGGTGAGGAATTGGAGCGTGCCGGGGTGCAAGCGCCGGCACGCTCCAGTCCCTCATTC
>JBOGUE010000379.1:0-6810 GCA_050695955.1 Thermomicrobiales bacterium
CGGGGGACAACGTGGAGATGGGAGTGGAGTTGATCGTGCCGGTGGCGATCGAAGAAGGGTTGCGCTTTGCCATCCGCGAGGGCGGCCGCACCGTCGGCGCCGGCGTCGTCACCACCATCACGGCGTAAGCGGCCATCACGGCTGAGCGGGGCACGAGTTCATCCGTGCCCCGCTCGGATCGCACCCGAGCCGGGACTCGGGTGGGGATTGAATCGGAGGAACCATGGTCGCACGAAAGCCGAGCCAGAAAATCAGGATCCGGCTCAAGGCCTACGATCACAAGATTCTCGACCAATCCGCGGGAAAGATCGTGGAGACGGCGGAAGCCTCTGGCGCCAAGGTCGCCGGACCGGTGCCGTTACCGACACGGATCGAGAAGTTTTCGGTGATTCGTTCGCCGTTTATCGACAAAGACTCGCAGGAACAGTTCGAAATTCGGACTCACAAGCGCCTGATCGACGTGTTGGAACCGAGCGGAAATACGATTCGAGCGCTGATGCGTTTGAACCTACCGGCGGGTGTCGATATCGAAATCAAACTTTGACGATTTATCAGGTGTCAGCCTGCTCCGCCTTCTCCGAATGCGGAAATCTGAGAGCTGACAGCCATCACGCTCTGATCGCGGGAGAGGCCGATGGGCTTCTACCGCATCCTGAGGAACCAGGGGAGAGCCAATGATTAAGGGTCTCATTGGGCGCAAGCTCGGGATGACACAAGTATTCGATGACACGGGTGTCGTGCATCCGGTGACGGTGATCGAGTGCGAACCAAACGTTGTCACGCAGATTCGTACAAAGGAGAAGGATGGTTACGAGTCCATCCAACTCGGGTACGGCATTTCGAAACGGCTCAATCGACCGGAACAAGGGCATCGACGCGCCAGCGGGTTCATGTCGAAGCACCTACGTGAATTCAAGGCGGATGACATGGCCGAATTTGAAGTCGGCCAAGTCCTCAAGGCGGACAGCTTTGAGAATGGCGAAATTGTTGACGTCACCGGAAAGTCGAAGGGCCGCGGCTTCCAGGGTGGTGTCAAGCGCCACGGATTCCGCGGCGGTCCGAAGACGCACGGACAATCGGATCGGCACCGCGCTCCCGGCTCGATCGGATCGAGCGCGACCCCAGGCCGGGTGTTCAAAGGGCTCCGCATGGCTGGTCACATGGGAGACGAGCGCGTGACCGTGCAAAACCTGCAGGTTTTGCGGGTGGACATGGAGCGCAACCTTCTGCTGGTCAAAGGCTCCGTGCCCGGACCGAACAAGGGATTGGTGCTGGTGCGCCGGGCGGTTAAAGGGCCGAAAAAGCGCTAGACGCCGGACGGGCGCCGCATTGAATGGAGCCAGGAGCCAGGAGCCAGGAGCACGGAGCGGAACAATGCAGGTTGACGTTTACGACACAGCGGGCGCGGTCGTCGCCCAACAAGATCTTGACGAAAGTGTCTGGGGTATTGAGCCCAACATTGCCGTGATGCACCAGGCACTGGTGCGGCAGCATGCGAATGCGCGGCTCGGCACTCACCAGACCAAGACCCGCGGCATGGTGCATGGTGGCGGCCGCAAGCCGTGGCGGCAGAAGGGTACCGGACGCGCGCGCCAGGGCTCAATCCGCGCGCCACATTGGAAGGGTGGCGGCGTCGTGTGGGGGCCGCATCCGCGGAAATACACCCAGCGCATGCCACGCCAAATGCGCCGCTTGGCTATTCGATCCGCGCTGTCGGCAAAACTGAGGGACGAGCGCCTCACAATCGTGACCGGTTTGGCGGAAATTGAACCGCGGACGAAGGCGATGAAAGCCATCGTCGAAAAGTTGCCGGCGTCCCGCTCGATTCTGATCGTCATTCCCGAGAAGACGGAAGCGATCGAACGGGCGGCAAGCAATTTGCCGGACGTGCGTACGATCCTGGCGGCAAATCTGAATATTCACGACGTGCTGAAGTACGAGCGCCTGGTGGCCATGCCGGAGGCGATCGACGTAATCGAGATGCTCTGGGCGTTGCCGCCCGAGAAGCGCACACCTAGCCGCTGGAAACGGCGGCGGATGGCCGCCCGCGGCGAGCAGGTCGCAGCGGGGAAGGAGGCCTAGGATGGCCGAATTGCGCGTCGAAGACGTCATCCGACGCCCCTTGATTACTGAGAAGAATACGTTCCTCATGGAGCGAGGGCAGTATTCCTTCGAGGTCGCCACGGAGGCGAACAAGATCCAGATCAAGCAAGCGGTTGAGCAGACTTTCAACGTCAAGGTGAAGGCTGTCAACACACTCAACGTCAAGCCAAAGGCAAAGTCGCGGATGGCCAGTCGCCGCGGTGGGCGCATCGTCGGCCACGAGAAGAGCTGGAAGAAGGCGTACGTGACGCTGCATCCAGGCCATCACATCGACCTCTTCGAGCAGGTCTAACGGCGGGGAGAGAGGGACGTCATGCCGATTCGGAAGTACAAACCAACCTCGCCAGGTCGCCGCTCAATGAGCGTCAGCACCTTCGAGGAGATCACGAAAAAGAAGCCCGAGAAGCGCCTGATCGAGCCGCTGAAGAAGCATGCCGGCCGCAACAATATCGGCCGTATCACGACGCGCCACCGAGGTGGAGGCAACAAGCGCTTCTATCGGATTGTCGATTTCAAGCGGAATAAAGCGTCGATTCCGGCAAAGGTCGCGGCGATCGAGTATGACCCAAACCGTTCGGCTCGGATCGCGCTGCTCTTCTATGTCGACGGCGAAAAGCGCTATATGCTGGCGCCACTCGGCCTGAAGGTCGGCGACATGGTCATCGCCGGCCCTGAGGCGCCGATCCGTGTTGGTAACGCGCTCCCTTTGCGCAACATTCCGGTCGGCACCCAGATTCACAACATTGAGTTGCGGCCGGGCAAGGGTGGGCAGCTCGTCCGCTCCGCGGGCGCGTCCGCCCAGCTCATGGCCAAGGCGGACAGCTACGCCCAGGTGCGCATGCCCTCCGGCGAGGTTCGGCGCGTTCTGCTCGAGTGCATGGCGACACTGGGTCAGGTCGGAAACGTCGACCATGAAAATATCGAAATCGGCAAAGCTGGGCGCTCACGCCACATGGGCAAGCGACCAACGGTGCGTGGCTCGGCGATGAATCCGCGAGACCACCCGCACGGCGGTGGCGAAGGCAAGGCCCCGATCGGCGGCCAGCCGAAGACGAAGTGGGGCAAGCCGGCGTTCAAACGCACGCGCAATAACAAGCGGACTAACACCATGATCGTTCGCCGCCGCCCGGCGAATCGCGGCCGGAGCCGTTAGGCACGAAGTATTCGGCGTTAGGGGAACGAGGAGCGATGCGGTAGGTCGTGAGACGAACGAGGCGGGACCGACGAATGCCAGTCCTAGCGCCTATCGCCTGATGCCTAACGCCTGGAGAAGCAGATGTCGAGGTCATCGAAAAAGGGGCCGTATATCGACCCCAAATTGCAGAAGAAGGTCGATGGGCTGAACCGGACCAACGATCGCCGGGTGATCCGGACCTGGGCACGGGATTGCACAATCTTTCCCGGCATGGTGGGGCACACGATTGCGGTGCATAACGGCCGCCAGCATGTGCCTGTCTTCATCACCGAACAAATGGTTGGGCATAAGCTGGGCGAGTTTTCGCCGACCCGGACCTTCCGCGGTCACGGCAAAGACGCTGACCGCCGGTCACGGCGCTAAGCGGTCAGGGAGGACGTGACGGATGGAAGTGAGGGCGAGTCTCGGGCGCGTTCGGGTGTCGCCGCGCAAGGCGCGTCTCGTCGTGGATACCGTCCGCGGCAAGCGGGTGCTCGACGCGCAGACGCAACTTAAGTTTATGCCGCAGAAGACCGCTGTCGAGGTTGAGCGATTGATGAAATCGGTCGCCGCGAACGCGGAGAATAACTACGACCTTGACCCGGAGGAGCTCTGGATCAAGGCGATCTGGGTCGATGACGGCCCGACGATGAAGCGGTTCAAGCCGAAGGCTCGTGGCCGCGTCGGTCGGATTCTGAAGCGCAGTTGCAGCATTACGGTCGTCGCTGAGGACCGGCCGAACGTCAGAGGAGGCCGCTAGCCATGGGTCGTAAAGTCAATCCGATTGGCTTCCGCTTGGGCATCGTGACCGATTGGGAGTCCAAGTGGTTCGCTGAGCGCAATTACACCGAACAGCTCCATGAGGATCTGCGGATTCGCCGGATGATCATGCGGGAATTGACTCGCGCCGGTATCTCCAAGATCGAGCTGGAGCGGTCGGCCAACAAGGTCGACGTCACATTGCACACGTCGAAGCCGGGCATTGTTATCGGTAAGCAGGGTGCAAACGTTGAGCGACTGCGCCAGATGCTTGAGCGCGACGTCGGCAAAAAGGTGCATCTCAAGATCGAAGAGATCAAGGTGCCTGAAACCGACGCTCGCTTGATCGCCGAGAGCATCGCTGAGCAGATTGCGCGCCGCGTTTCCTACCGACGTGCGATGAAGCACGCGGTGCAAACAGCGATGCGGCGCGGCGCCAAGGGCGTCAAGATTCGGTTGTCCGGCCGCTTGGGCGGCGCCGAGATGAGCCGGTCGGTGACCGAGATGGACGGCCGGGTGCCGCTTCAGACGATTCGAGCCGACGTCGACTTCGCCGTCGTGCACGCCCATACAACGTATGGCCGGATCGGCGTCAAAGTCTGGGTTTACCGTGGGGACGTGATGCCGGAGCGAGCGCCTGTCACAGAAGCGACGCTCACGGCCGATCTCGCTGCAACATCCGCCGGTTAGGGTGGTTCTCGAACCGTACCGACAGGAGCACGAATACCATGTTGATGCCGAAGAGAACCAAGCACCGCAAGATGATGCGCGGGCGGATGAAGGGGAAAGCGATCCGTGGCTCGACCATCGTGTTTGGTGAGTTCGCCTTGCAGGCTCTGGAGCCGGCCTGGGTTTCCAGCCGCCAGATCGAGGCCGCCCGGCGGTCGATCACGAACTACCTGAAGCGTGGTGGTAAGGTCTGGATTCGGATTTTTCCGGATAAGCCGGTAACGCAGAAGCCCGCGGAGACCCGCATGGGCTCCGGCAAGGGCAACCCCGAGTATTGGGTGGCGGTAGTCAAGCCTGGGCGTATGCTTTTTGAAGTCGGTGGCGTTTCAGAAACGCTGGCGACCGAAGCACTGCGTCGCGCTTCGATGAAGATGCCAATGAAGTGCAAAATCTTAACGCGGCAGACGCCGGGCACACTGGCAGCCGAGGAGGAAGAAGTCGCATGAAGCCCGCCGAGCTTCGCGCGATGACGGAACCGCAACTCGAAGAAACGCTCCAAGAGTTGCACACCGAATGGCGCAATCTCCGGTTTCAAGAGGCGGTCGGCAAACTGACTGGCACCGCGCGCATCGGACAGATCCGCAAGGACATCGCGCGGATCCACACGATACGCACCGAGCGACGCTTGGATGCGGCGATGCAGGCGGCACTTGCCGGGACGAGCCGAGCCGAAGCCTAAGGAACGAGGAATAGTATGGCAGACGAACAGGTCACAACTGAGACGGCCAAGGATCCGTCCGCTCTTGCGCCGGTTGCGCGTGCTCAAGGAGCGCGGACGCAAAAGGTCGGACGGGTTGTCAGCGACAAGATGGACAAGTCGGTCGTGGTCGCCGTGGACTACGTGCGCCGGCATCCGCTGTATCACAAGCGGATCACCCGCACGAGCAAGTTCATGGCGCACGACGAGCAGAACACATGTAAGCCGGGCGACGTCGTGCGGATCGAGGAAACGCGCCCGCTCTCCAAGCGCAAGCGGTGGATTGTCCGCGAGATCATTCAACGCGGCGTCGAGATCTAACGGGCAGAGGAGCGAGCGGTGATTCAGCCACAAACACGGCTTAGGGTAGCCGACAATAGCGGCGCCCGAGAAATCATGTGCATCCGCGTCCTCGGCGGCTCGGCGCGCAAATACGGCAGCGTCGGCGACGTGATCATTGGCGCGGTGAAGCAGGCGCAACCGAACGCCGGCGTGAAGAAGGGCGAAGTGGTGCGCGCGGTAATCGTGCGGACGGCCCAGGAGTACGGTCGGACAGACGGCAGTCACATCAAGTTTGACGACAATGCGGCGGTCCTGATCACCCCACAAGGCAACCCGCGCGGGACGCGCATTTTTGGACCGGTTGGCCGCGAGCTGCGCGAGCGCCAGTTCATGCGCATCGTCTCGCTCGCGCCCGAAGTGCTCTAGGCGCCGCTAGGGAGAAGGAGGGACGATTACGCCATGCAAAAGATCCGGCGCGGCGACGAAGTCGTGGTGATCAGCGGAAAGAACAAGAACCAGACCGGTAAGGTCCGGGTCAACCTGGTTGGCGAGGACCGCGTGATCGTCGAGGGCGTCAATATCGTCATCAAGCACATCAAACGGGGGCGCGCGCGGCAGGCCGGTCGCGTCGAGGTCGAGGCCCCGCTCTACCTGTCGAAGCTCAAGCTCATCTGCCCGACCTGCAGCCAGGCGACGCGAGTCGGCATTCGCAAAAACGAGGCGGGCAAAAACGAGCGATTTTGCAAGAAGTGCCAGTCGACGATTGCGCGGCCGAGCGTCGACTAGCGGTTATACCGGAGCGTCGAGTAATTGAAGGGCGGCCTGAGCGCTGAACGACGGCGGACCAGGCGGGAACGCCCAAGCGATGATGACGGAAGGTACGGAGAGGAACCCGCGATGGCGAGGTTGTTAGATCGATACCGGAGCGAACTGGTTCCGGAACTGCAGAACGAGTTCGGGTACCAAAACGTGATGCAAGTGCCCAAGCTCACGAAGATCGTGGTCAACATCGGGCTCGGCGAGGCGGTTCAGAATGCCCGCGCGATCGAGGCCGCTGTAGGAGACC
>JBOGUE010000380.1:0-7886 GCA_050695955.1 Thermomicrobiales bacterium
CTTGCGTGCCTGGGAGGCCGAGTACAATACCGTCCGCCCCCACCAAGCCTTGGGCTACCGCACCCCAGCCGCATTCCTCGCCGCCCGGCAGCAGGCCCGACTGTAGCGAAGGTCCCGGACGAGGACAAAACTTTGACAGATCTACCCGCACTGGGGTAAACTATTGACGTATTCCCCAGGGTATCCATCACCTCGCTTCGGCGGGGTCGACGACCCTGGGGTTTTGATTTATTCCATTCTTGAAGGCCACCGTGGTAACAAAAGCCCTGTTCGTTGCCGACCTCCAGCGCACGGTCTCAACACCGCGTCTGGACGCGTACCGGCTTCCCAATGGCACCGACTGGGACATGGCGCTCAACTATTTCTGGAACGTGGCACTCTCCGAGGCACTGTACCCTGGCCTCTGCATGCTTGAGGTAACGCTTCGCAACGCCATCCACCGCGATCTGTCCCGCCGCGAGGGTACTGAGCTGTGGTTCCGCGGACTCCTGGAGCCGAGACAGCTTCGAGACTTTGCCGGCACCAGCGTCAGTCTCCACGACAAGCTCAAGCGTCAGCCAACACCGGGGCAGATCGTCGCCGAGCTCAACTTTGGCTTCTGGACGACGCTTCTTAGCCAACCCTACAACCAATCACTGTGGACACCGAATAAGTCCGCGTTGCTTCGAGCGGTCTTTTCGCGCCCGCCTCGCGTCCCAAACAATCGCCACTATATTCACGGCCGCTACAACGACCTCAGACTGCTCCGTAATCGTGTGATGCATCACGAACCCATCTGGAATGGGCTGACCTACAAGCAGACGGGGCAATCTGATCGCCACGTCGATATTTACGATCTGCACAATCAGATCCTCGAGGCGATCGGATGGGTGAGTGACACCGCTCGCCGGTCGGTACAGCAAATTGATACCTTCGACACGGTCTACCAGCAGGGGAGGGCGCAGATCGAGGCCGACCTCAAGGCGGAATTCAACATCCCCTAGATGATCCAGTTTATTCGACGTAATGATTTTGCGTGAATAGGGATGCAGTAACCAGAAAGAGTCGAAGACTCTTGGAGTGCGGGTGATCTGCCCCATCCACGTGGTCCACCAAGTCTGAGAGTCCGGCCTCTTGGGTGTGTCCTTAGTCAAGTAGGATGATGGCCTCGGCAAGCCGGACGGCCGCGAGGACGTTGCGGGCGGTCTTGTCGTCGCGTACGGCGAGGGCGCGGAATTGTTTCCGTTTGCACGTGACCTCGTCAAGCGTCAAGCGTCGATCGGAATAGTCTTCAGCGTCATCCGCCCGGTGGCGAGGGCGTAGCCCCAGGCCGAGACACTGGGCGGCTCGTGCCCCAGCGCGCCGAGGATGGTGCAGACGTGGGCGCGGTGCTCGTTGGCGTGGTGCAGCGCCTGGGTGAGGAAGATCCCGGCGCGGACGGCGAAGACCTCGCCCTCGTCGCCGCGCGCCTCGCCCAAGCGCTCGCTGTCCCAGTCGCCTGCCAGGAACCGCTCCAGGGTGGTCTCTAGCAGGGCGGCGCGCTCTGTCAGCACATCGAGCCCGACCGGTTCGTCGAACGGCCACGGGCGCTCGGGCCAGGCGCCGGTGAGCCGGAAGAGGTACGACATCTCGGAGTCGACGATGTGCCGCAGGGTCTCGATGATCGTGCCGAAGGTGCCGGGCGCCGTCGCCTCCAACGTCGGCTCGTCGAGTCCCCGGCAGAACGTCAAGAGCTGCGCGGTCGCCCAGGCGTTGTGCCTGGCAAGGTCGTGTAATCCGTGTTCCATTGACTCCCCTCCGTTTAGCGTCACCGGTCGATGAACAGCCCGACCATGGCCTGAACCCGCTCCGCGGTGGATGGGTCGACCGTGCCGAGCCGCCGGTGGAGCCGGCTCACGCTGAGCGACTTGGCCTGCTCGCAGAGGACGAACGAGACGTCCCGCACCCCGCCCTCGGGCGGGTGAACTGGGATGTGCGACGGGATGCCTCGGTCGGTCCTGGTTAACGGTACCAGGATGCAGAAGGTGTGCGGCGTCCGGTTGAATCGGTCGTTGGAGATGACCAGGCCGGGCCGCACCCCGCCCTGTTCGTGTCCCCGCACCGGGTCGAACGTCACGCTCCACACCTCACCCAGGCGTGGTCGCGGCAGCGGTTGCGACCTCATCCCTCGCCTCCTCCGCGGTGAAGTACGGCTCTTCATCCTCCAACCCGTCTCCGCTCACCGAGTCCCAGAGGGCTGCCTCGTCCCGGTATTCGCCCCAGGCCACCGGGTCCGCCCGCAGCCGGGCGAAGCCCTCGTGCATCGCCTTCCAGAAGTTCTCCTTCTGGTAGCGGTCGACGGCTTCCTCGATGACCTGGCTGATCGATCGCTGCTCGGCGGCGGACAACGCTCGCAAGGTCGCATGCAACTTCGGCTCGACTCGAACCGTGGCCATGCCACACTCCTTTCCCGTCGACGGTCAGCGCGCTGCCCGCTGTACACGTCCCACGGCCACCCATCAACGCATGGATGTACGTGCAAGTATACCGATTTGGTGTACGTCTTTGGTGTACGTCATGGTAGACACTCCCGCCGGTTTCGACGCGGGATTCTAGGCTGATCTGCGGCTCATGTCCGGATGTCAGTCAACGAACCTTGACAAACCTACCCTCGCGTGGGTAGTATTCTCTTGCCATTCCCCGGTGATCCTCTCCCGGCCTCCGAGCCGGTGACGGTCCCGGGGTTATTTTATGCTCTATGGAGCGCCCTCATGGTGTCACAGCTTATTGACGCCTTAGGGCGTCCTCTCCCACGTGTTCGCTTGGAAGCCTATCGGCCCCAAGTTGGCAGCGACTTGGAGATGGTCGTCAACTATTTCTGGAACATCGAGCTCTCGGAAGCGCTCTATCCCTGTTTGCAGACCTATGAGGTGGCGCTACGGAATAGTATTCACATCGCCCTAACCAAGCGCTTCGAGAACGAGTTCTGGTTCGACACAAATATCCTTTTAGATTGGCAGCGGGAGACACTGGAGGAGGCGAAGAATCAGTTGACGACCTACAAAAAGCCCCTTGAGGCCGGTCGATTGGTCGCGGAATTGAATTTCGGCTTCTGGTCCAGTATGTTCAACCGACCCTATGAGGAGCCCCTCTGGCACGCCGATGGTGCCCATCTGATCAATGTGACGTTCCCCAATCTGCCTCGCACCCTGCGGACGCGCAAAAAAATCTCGGAGCGCGTAGAGCGCATTCGGCGACTACGCAACAGGGTTTTCCACTACGAACCCATCTGGAACAAGACAGATCTTCAGGAACGCCACCGCCAGATCCACGAGGCGCTCTCCTGGATCAGCCCTGAGATGCGGGATGTGATGGCTCTCTGCGATCGGTTCGATAGCGTCTTTTGTAGCAAACCAACTATAGAAGCCAAGCTCCTGGAGCACCTCGAAGCAACCGGTAACTAACCAAAGTGATATGGACCTGCCCCGTGCTTTGGTCCACCGGTTATGAGGATCCGATGTTTCCCGGCGGCCTCGCCGCAGCTTCGTCTATTTGGCGGAGGTGGCGCGGCTGTATGCAGTCGCCTGGTACCTGTCCGACGGCGAGGATGGTTCTCCGGCGGCTTCGAGCATTGGGAATCATTTGCTGTTATTCCCTGTTCGACAATCCGTAGGTGAACGTACACGCCACATGGTAAGATCTAATTGATGGCGTCGGCAAAGATCTATTGGGAGACGGCATGGCACAGCGGGCAACTCCACTGCGCGAAACTCAGGTGGCTGCTTCCCTTCCTCCCGTCGAGGGAGGCTTCAAGACCATTTTGGCCGACCCCCCTTGGCGGTTCACCAACCGGACGGGCAAGGTGGCGCCGGAGCTCGACGTCTCGACCGGTACTCGACCATGGAGATCGAGGAGATCCGCGCGCTTTCTGTGGTCGAGGTTGCCGCGACGAATTCCCATCTTTACCTGTGGGTGCCGAACGCGCTCCTTCCTGAGGGGCTCAAGGTGATGGAGGCGTGGGGATTCCGCTATGTCTCCAACATTATCTGGGCAAAGCGGCGCAAGGATGGCGGTCCGGATGGGCGAGGGGTGGGCTTCTACTTCCGGAATGTCACGGAGATGCTGCTGTTTGGTGTTCGGGGCAGCATGCGCACCCTCCAGCCAGCACGATCGCAGGTGAACATGATCGAGACGCGAAAGCGGGAGCACTCCCGCAAACCCGACGAACAGTACGAACTGATTGAAGCGTGCTCCCCCGGTCCGTACCTGGAGCTCTTCGCGCGGCATGAACGGCCCGGCTGGACAGGTTGGGGAGACGAGGCGGATCAGGCGATCGTGCCCCGCGGCAAGGTGCATCGAGGCTACGCTGGTGGCTCCATCGAGGTTCCGCAATTGCAATTGCATATGCGTCTCGACGATGAGGAGGCCGAATACCTCGGTGGGGAACTGCGGCGGCGCTATGAGGCAGGGCGATCGATTCGAGACATCGCGCTTGAAACGACCTATTCCATTGGGCGTGTCCGGTCGTTGTTACAACGCGCAAACACGCCGATGCGATCGCGCGGGGCGCTGCCATCCGTTCCCGAAGGGAACGACGTGACACCGAACGAGCTACCGGCGGAGGCGGCGCGGTCGTAGGCCACCGACCACCCTCACCGTCGCCGGCGGTGCATCCACCCTGCGGCCGATGAGGCTCAGACCCCTTGCACCGTAGCGAGAGAGATGCCACGACCGACGAGTTCCGTACACGACTGGCGCGATATCCGTCGTTCGCCGGATAGGCCGCACCCCCGCCGCCGTCTACCTTACTCCTAAGCCCACATGCCGCTGCATCGCGTACGCAATGAGAAAGGAACACACCATGCCGCTCTTCATGATTCAGGCAACCTATACCGCCGAGGCGTGGGCGAAGTTGATTCGCCAGCCCGAGGACCGGCGACAAGCCATCGGCGCGCTCGTCGAGCAAGCCGGCGGGCGGCTGCACGAACTCTACTACGCCTTCGGCGAGAACGACATCGTCTTCATCTTCGAGGCGGCCGACGAGCTGGCCGCCGCCGCGATTTCGGTGGCCGGCAACGCCGCCGGGCACATCAAGCAGATCAAGACAACCCGCCTCTTGACCGTCGAGGACTCGTTGGAGCTGATGCGCCGCGCCGCCGCGCTCGGCCCGGCCAAGTCCCCGACCGGCTAGGTCCGCGCCGCCGAATCACCGACCAGGCCAGATCAGCAACGCGAAGGAGCATTCCAATGGATGGACGTCAGTTCGACGAAATATCGCGCCGGCTGGCGTCCGCGTCCTCCCGCCGGACCCTCCTCAAGGGGGCGTTGATCGGTCTCGTCAGCGGCATCGGGGGGGCGAGTCGCGCGCGGCCCGCCGACGCCGCCCGCGCCCCGCGCCAGGCCCACGGCCTCGCCTGCACCCGTGCCACCGACTGCGCGTCATTCCTTTGTGTCGACGGCGTCTGTTGCGATTCCCCTTGCATGGGCCAATGCGAAAGTTGCGCCACCGGAACCTGTCAACCGGTCGCGGGCGTGCCCGTTGGCAATCGCCCGGCCTGCCTCGGCGACGGCCATTGCGCGGCCATGTGTGACGGCGTGACGACCAGCCGCTGCGCGGGAGCGCCGGGCGCGGACGTGGCCTGCGGCGAGTCGACCTGCGCGGATGGCTGGCTCACCACCCATGCCTGCGGCGGCAATGGCGCCTGCGTTCCCACTACCACGAGCTGCGCGCCCTACGGCTGCGCCGCGGACGGCACGAGTTGCGCCACCGGTTGCACGAGCCACGATCAGTGTCCCGGCGACGCCTACTGCGCGGACGGCCGCTGCGTTGGCGACCAGCCGCTGGGGGCGCCGTGCGCCGACGGAGCGGCATGCCTTCACGGCTACTGCGTCAATGGCGTCTGCTGCAACGAGTCCTGCGACGGCGCCTGCCGGGCCTGCGACCTGCCCGGCAACGAGGGGTTCTGCACCGAGATCGGCGACAACGAGCCCTGTGCAGGTGGGACGTGCTGCGATGGGGAGTGCGTCGACACGCACAGCAGCCTGGAGCACTGCGGCGCCTGTGATGTCGCGTGCCCGCGCTTTGCCTGCCACGATATGGTCTGCGCGGGCGGGGTCTGCGACGCTCAGCCGCTCCCCGACAATTCGCCCTGTGACGACGGCGACGCCTGTACGCAAACCGACATGTGCCGGCAGGGCGTCTGCGTCGGCGGCGACCCGGTCGTCTGCCAGCCGCTCGACCAGTGCCACGTCGCCGGGACATGCGAACCGGCCACCGGAGGTTGTTCCAACCCCAACAAGCCGGATAACGTCTCCTGCAACGACGGCAACGCCTGCACCGACGGCGACACCTGCCAGGCCGGCGTCTGCACCGGCGGCGCGCCCCTCGCCTGCACCACCGACAATCCCTGCCTGATCGCGAGCTGCGACCCCGATCGTGGGTGCGTCTCGACGCCGAAGGGGGAAGGCGTCTCCTGCGCCGACGCCGACACATGCGACGGCGAGGAGGCCTGTGATGGGGAGGGCAATTGCGTCGATGGGACGCCGGTGACGTGTGGCGAATGCACCGTCTGCGACGCGGCGAGCGGCATGTGCCAGCCGGCCAACGACAACGATCCCTGTACCCCTCCACCGTCGTCAAACTTGTGTCATACGGGTTGGGTGTGCGGCGGCGGCCAGTGCCTCCATCAGTACGAGACGGTCTGTCTGGCGGAGGACGAGTGCCACACCGCGGGAAGTTGCGATCCAGCGACCGGACTCTGCTCGTTCGTCGATGCGGCCGACGATACGCCGTGCGACGTGACCAATAAGTGCATCCTCGACCGGACGTGTCAGGCCGGCGTCTGCTCCGGCGGGTTCCATCGCGATCCGTGCGGCCTCTCGCTCGATTTCTGCGGGACTGGCGGTCATTGCGATCCGTGGACGGGAACCTGCGTCGACCGCACCCCGGTCAATGATGGAATGGAATGTACTAACATCATCGCGGATGCCTGCACCGTTGCCCAAAAGTGCCAGGGCGGTGTCTGCACGAACATCTATCGGGATTGCTCCGAACTCGCCGACCAGTGCAACGACGGCGTCTGCGATCCGAGCGATGGGAACTGCTACAAAGTCCCGAAATCCGATGACACCCACTGCGACTACGTGGACGACTGCGGAGCCACTGAGGGAATCTGCCAGCAGGGCGCCTGCGCCCTGAAGACCCCGGATGGCTTGTGTGGTGATCCGCTGTCCCCTTGTTTGAACCGATTCCGATGCCGCTGGATCGACGATTTACTCGTCGCGTGCGAAGAGAAGACATACAAGGAGGACGGTGAACCCTGCGGCGCCAACAAGTCCTGCCAAGACGGTGGGACGTGCGAGTGCAATTCAAGCTACGCAGATTGCGGCGGCCTGTGCCGCGACCAAGACGTCTGGTGCGCGTGCGAACTCTGTGGCCCTTCCGATGTCTGTTGCCGGCGGGAGAATGAGACATACTGCGGCGTGGGAGGCTTCTTTCCATGCGCGATTTGACCAGGTGGCGGACATCTCCCGCCTGCCGCGCCACTCCCCCGTCATGCTGACAAACGGGAAGCATCCCCGCGCGAAGCGCCCCGTCGTAGCCAGCCCTCACCCCCCAGCCCGCACCCAGAGGGTACCCGCCGTGCGCGAGCGAGGGGGAGCCGCGAGGCGGCTTCGCCGGGGGTTGCTTCGATGCCTCAGCATGACGGCGCGTCTCGTAACGGACGACGCAAGATGACGATGCGCAACCTTGCCCTTCGTCACCCCCGGTGTACAATCGCGTGGTTCATGCCCGCGTCCGGCGCATTCCAGCACCGGCATTCACCGGATGGTGCCGATGGCGATCGCGCCAGAGCCAAGCAATGCCAGGAACGCGCCGGCGCCGATTTCCCCATTCGTTGGTCGTCCTCGGTTCCTCATCGATCCGT
>JBOGUE010000381.1:0-6536 GCA_050695955.1 Thermomicrobiales bacterium
CCCGCGGCCTCGTCGATTTCGATCTCGGCGCAGCCGGTAACGGCCGGTTTGCCCATTCCGCGCGCCACCACCGCCGCGTGGGAGGGCATTCCGCCGCGGGCGGTGAGGATCCCCCGCGCTCGCTCCATCCCCGGAAAATCGTCGGCTGAGGTTTCGATGCGGACGAGGATGATCGCTTCCCCTGCTTCGCCCCGTTCGCGCGCCTCCGCCTCGTCGAAGACGACTCGACCGGTGGCCGCGCCAGGGCTGGCGGGCAAGCCGGTCGCGATCACCTCCAGCGGGCGCGATTCGTCAACACGGGGGTGCAGCAGTTGTTCGAGCTGCGCGGGCTCGACCCGGCGCACGGCCGTGGCGCGCTCGATTAGTCCTTCCCCAACCTGGGCCACGGCAATCGTGACCGCGGCCTGGGCGGTCCGCTTGCCGGCGCGCGTTTGCAGCATCCAGAGCCGGCCCTGTTCGACCGTGAACTCGATGTCCTGCATGTCGCGGTAGTGCGCTTCAAGCTGGTCCGCCGTCGCCTGAAGTTGCCGGTGGACGAGTTGCCAACATGGCTCCTCGGCCATGCGCTCGAGCGGCAGCGGCGTCCGCGTGCCGGCGACGACATCCTCCCCCTGGGCATTGGGCAGAAACTCACCGAAGAGGCGGCGCTCGCCGCTATTCGGGTCGCGGGTGAAGGCGACGCCGGTTGCCGAGTCCGGCCCCATGTTGCCGAAGACCATGGCCTGGACGTTGGCCGCGGTCCCGATGTCGTCGGAGATGCCATGGGACCGGCGGTAGGCCACGGCGCGTTCCGTGTTCCAGGACCGGAAGACGGCGAGAATCGCCAGGCGTAACTGCTCCTTGGGATCGTCCGGGAAGGTCGCGCCGCCGGCGGCGACGATGCCTTTGAATGTCACGACGAGATCGCGCAGTGCGGCGGGCGGCAGCTCGTGGTCGTGCGCGACGCCGGCCCGGTGCTTTGCGGCCGAGAGCGCCTGCTCGAAGGGGTCGCCCTCGACGCTGAGGGCGATCTTCCCGAACATCTGGATCAGCCGCCGGTAGGAGTCGAGGGCGAACCGTTCGTCAGTCAGTTCGGCCAGCCCCGCGGCCGTTTCTTGGTTGAGCCCCAGGTTGAGGATCGTATCCATCATGCCGGGCATCGAGATCGCGGCGCCGGAGCGGACGGAGACGAGGAGCGGGCGGCGCGGATCGCCGAGGCGGCGACCGGTCCGCTGTTCGATCTCTCCGAGCGCCTCGTGCACGTCGTCCCAGAGCTTGGCCGGCGGTTCGCCGCCGGCCTGGAGATAGGAGCGGCAGGTCTCGGTCGTTACGGTATAGCCGGGAGGCACCGGCAGGCCGAGCCGGGTCATGTCGGCCAGTCCAGCACCCTTGCCGCCGAGCAATGCGATCTGCTCGGCAGTTCCTTCCGTGAACGAGACGACCCACCGCTGGGCCATAGCAAGACCCCCTTCTCTCCTCCATCGCGCGTGGCGGCCAAGGCGCCGCCCAGGAAATCACGACGCGGAAACATCGACAGGATGTCGCCGCGGACTGTCGCACATTCTAGGCCAGTGAAAAACATCACACAATAGGTCGTGAAAATAAATGCATATATGCTGATACACGAGTTCCTCCGACATGCTGACCGCAGGGAAGCATCCCCCGGCGAAGCCGGTCTGCGGGTGTGTGTCGTCGGTGCCCTGGACTGCAGTCCAGGGCGAGGGGCGATGGCCACACCGCTGCGCTTCGCGCGGGGATGTTTCCCGTTGGTCAGCATGACGGGGCTGGGATTATGCCAGGCCGAGGCGCGCGTATTGTTCGGCCGGCGCATCCAGGCGCTCCAGCGTTGCGCGCAACGCCGCGTGCATGCGTCGACGCTGCGCCGGCTCCCGCTCCGCCAGGTTGGTCAATTCATTGGGATCGGCGGCCCGGTCCGAGAGCCACGTCTCGCCCGCGAACGGGGCGTGGGTAACCGGCCGCCGCCCACCTCCGTCCGGCAGGCACTCGTACGGGCCGACGTCATAGCGTTGGAACTTGGGTAGGCGATGGCTGTACCAGTTGAGTGGTCCATTCCCCTCGACCGGCTGCTGATGCAACACCCACCGCCCATCCGTGATCGTCACGCTTTGCCCGAAGACCCCGGCCACCGCGTAGTCGCGCGTCGGCGTGCCTGCTTCCTCGATGACCGGTAGCAGGTTGAGCCCATGCCGGTCCGGCGGCGTCTCCGCCCCAACGGCGGCGAGTGTCGTTGCGTAGAGGTCCACCAATTGCACCAGTTGGTCGCGCCGCTCCCCCTGACCGTGCGTCGGATGGGCGACGATGAGCGGGATATGGGCGACCGGGTCGAACTGGTGCGTTTGCATCTTGCCCAGCCGGCCTCGCGCTCCGTTGTAGGTGCCGTGGTCGGTGGTCAGGATGACGAGCGTATTCTGCCAGAGGTCGTGCCGGTCGAGCGCGTCGAGGACCATCCCCAGACACTCGTCGACGTGGACGACACTGGCAGCATAGAGGGCCTGTGTGTGGCGCACCTGGTCCGGCGTCAGGCCGGAAACGGCGATCGGTTGATAGGGCGCGGCCGGGATGTACTCCGGCACATCGTAGCCGCGGGGGTCGAACTGCTTGACGAAGCGCTCCGGCGGGTCCCACGGCTCGTGCGGTGGGAAACTGTCGATGTGGAGGTAGAAGTTGTCGCGCGTGTGGTTGCGGTCGAGCCACTCGGCCGCCGCACCGAAGGTCTGGGCGGAGAACCAGCGCGTCTCGTCGAGCTCTCCGTCCGGCCCACGCCGGCTGAGTTCGATGTTGACGAAATGCCGTTCAAGTCGCTGGTGGCGATAGCGCTCGGTCGGAAGATCAACCTCAATCGGGTCGGTCCGGTAATTGTCCGCTTCGATGCCGCGGATGAACTCGAACCCGGAATAGCCCATGTGATAGTTGCCGGAGCCCTGCTCCCAAAGATGAAAGTGGTCGGTGAAGAGCTGGCTCACGCGAGCGCCAGGACGGGAGAGGGCCTGGATCGCCGGGCCGGAGATCTGATGCGGTAGGTCGAGGTCGTCGTCCTCGAGCGGTCCCCAGCCGCGCCAGAGAAACTCGTGCCGCCCGGTATAGAGATCGCGCCGGGCGGGCATGCAGGGGGATGATCCGCAGTAGGCATTGTCGAAGACGGCGCCGCGCGCGGCTAATCGGTCGATGTTCGGCGTCGGCACGACCCAGTCGGGCTGACCGTCGCCGGTCACTTCCGCGAGCGGTCGTCCGCCGTGGTACGGGCCGCAATGGTCGCGGCGCAAGGTATCGCACAGAATCGTGATCACATTCATACGTCGGTCAAGTCCTCCCCAAAGACCTCGTGCCGCAGGCGGCGGACGTCCACCGGGAGACCGGAACGCGCCGACTCCCTGGCCGCGATGCCGACCAGGACGGCCTCAATTCCCTCCCGGATGCCGGCCCGGATTGTAGTGGACTCACCGAGGGCGCCGCCCCAGAAGGCCCGGCCGATGATCGGGTCCGCTCCGTAATGCGAGCCGTCGGTGGCCGGCAGCGTGATCTCGTTGGCGTCAACGCTGGCCGGGTCGGCGGTTGGTTTCTCGATCCGCAGCCGCCAGTCGCGGACATCGCCCGTCAAGGCGCCGTCGGAGCCGTAGACGCGCAGACGGCGGGTGGTGCGCGGTTGCGCCAGACAGGCGGTAAAGGAGGAGATGATGCCGTTGTCGAAGGCGATCGTCACCGTCTGGTGGTCGGGCACCTCGCTGGTAGAGTCATACGGCGACCCCTCTTCCCCTTCCGCGAACTTGACATTGTCTCGTGCCTGGCCGAAGTCCATCTCCGCGCTGCCCTCGAAACGCGCGTGACGCTCGCCGCTGGGGCGCGGCGTAAAGTGGGTGCGCCGGGCGAGCGAGAAGACCTGCTCGGCGTGGGCGCCGGTCAACCAGTTCAGGATGTCGAAGTCGTGGCAACACTTGGTCACGATGAAACTCCCGGTCAGGCGATCCCAGCGCCGCCAGCCGCGAAAGAAAACGCCGGTCAGCGGCGTGCCGATAATCTCGTCGGCGTCAATCGTGAGCACCTGGCCCAATGCCCCCTCGTCGAGCAATTGCTTGGCCGTGGCGTAGAACGGAGAATAGCGCAGCACGAAGCCGACAGTGACCGGCGGCTGCCCGGCGTCCAGATAGGCCTGCCACAGCTGCCGGCACTCGTCGAGCGTGATCGCCACCGGCTTTTCGAAGAGGATGGGGATGCGGCGCGGCAGGGCGAGGAGCATATCGTCGACATGCACGTGATTGGGGCTGCCGATAATGAGCGCGTCGAGCTCTTCCGTCTCCAGCAATTCCTTGCCGGCCGCATACTGCCGGGGCACGTGCCCGTTGAGCAGACCGGCAAAGCTGGCGCGATTGGCCTCATCCGGGTCGGCGATCGCAACGACTTGGACGTGCGGGCGCAATTCAGCGGGGATGGTGCGGATGTAGTGGGTGGAGCGCCGGCCGGCGCCGATCACGCCCACGCGCAATCGTGTCATGCATGTACCTCCCTTGTGCCGCGCCGGCGGTCACTGCTTGACCGAACCGGCGATCCCTTCGACGAAGTAGCGTTGGAGCAGCAGGAAGACGACGATGATCGGCGCCAGGCTGATCGTCGCCGCCGCGGCCATGCCCGCCCAATCGGTGTAGAACTCGCCCTGGAAGGCGTAGATGCCGACCGCTAGGGTGCGCAGGTCCGGACGCGACAATGTCAGGACCAGCGGCTGCAAGAAGGCATTCCAGCTATACATGAATTGCAGGATGATCGTGGTGGCGACGACCGGCTTGGCCAGCGGCAGCATGATCTGGAGGAAGACGCGCAGGAAGCTGGCGCCGTCCATGACGGCGGCCTCCTCCAGCTCCTTCGGGATTTGGCTGAAATAGCCGGCGAAGAGGAGCACCATCACGACGTGGGCGCCGCCCGCCTGGGCCAGGGTGACGCCGGCCAGCGAGTTCGCCAGGCCGAGGCGATTGACCAGTTCGAAGATGGGGATGATGGTGTACCCCTCCGGCAGGAAGACGGTCACCACGAAAAAACCGATGACGAGCTTCTTGCCGGGGAACTGGTAGCGCCCGAGGACGTAGCCCATCATCGAGACGGAGACGAGGACGATCGCGATCGACCCACCGGTGATGATGACGGTGTTGACGAAGTAGTCGCTGATCCGGGCCTCGGTCCAGGCGCGCGAGAAGTTCTCCCATTGCGCCGTTTCCGGCAGGAGACCCAATCCGCTGAAGAGCTCCGTGTTGGTTTTGAATGCGGCCGAGACCATCCAGAGGAAGGGGTAGATCCAGAGGAAGCTGATCGGGAAGAGCACGGCCGAGATCAGCGTGGAGCGCAGGCGCGCGCCGCGCAGGAGGCGAGGCCGGGGGTGCTGGCGGGCACGCGCGTCGAGACGAGCGGCGGCAGGAGAGGTCATGGTCGCGTCCTTCATGCCCACCCCCTAGCCCTGTGTCCGCATTTGGGCGCGGGCGGCGTTGGCCTTGCGCAGCGCTCCACCTTGCAGGAGCGACAACGCAAGCACCGTCAAGCCGAAGAAGAGCGCCGCCGCCGAGGCGTAGCCGAGGCGGGGAATGCCCTCCGCGCCGAAGGCGGTGCGGTAGATGTAGACCTCGACCACCTCGCTGGCGAAAAACGGTCCGCCGCCAGTCATCGTCTGCACGAGCCCGAAGACGTTGAGGGCGCCGACGATGGAGATGAGCAGGATCACGGCGGCAAACGGAATGATCATCGGCAGGGTGATGTTGCGGTGGAGCTGCCAACGGTTGGCCCCGTCGATGCGCGCGGCCTCGTAGAGGTCTTGCGGCACAATTTGGAGCGCGGCCAGCCAGTAGATCATCGTCACGCCGGCCGACTTCCAGATCCAGACCGCCACCACCGACCAGAGGGCGGTGTCGGGATCGCCAAGGAAGTCGACGGGCCGGTCGACGATGCCAACGTCGAGCAACGTCTGATTGATGGGGCCGTTGAATGGGCTGAAGACGAAGGTCATGACGATGCCGACGATCGCCGCGCTGGTGACGACCGGCAGGAAAAAGAGGGTGCGAAAGACCGGCGCCAGCTTGAGCGCGGCGTCGTTGAGGATCAGCGCCAGCACCAACGCCAGGACGACCTTGATCGGCACGCCGACGAGCATGAAGAGAAACGAGCGGACGTAGGCGTCCCAGAAGAAATCGTCCCGCACGATCTCCCGAAAATTGGCCAACCCGATCCACTCGCGGTCGCCCGCGAACCCTGACCAGTCGAGGAAGGAGAAGTACCAGGACATCACCGTCGGGTAGAGGGTGAAGAGGGTCGCCAGGACGAGGTTGGGGATCATGAAGAGGTAGCACCAGCGCGCGGCCCAGATCCGCTGCCGCAAGGGCTTGTCCCCGCTCGGTCCTCCCGGTGTGGTTAGTTGGCGACCGAAACGCGCCGTATTGAAAGCCATCTCCGGCGCTCCTCCCGGCGGATCGCGGTGGCCGGCAATTCGCTGCCGGCCACCGCATGAACGCGGCTAGAAGTCCGTCACGGCCACGCCGTCATGCTGACCGCGGGGAAGCATC
>JBOGUE010000382.1:0-2274 GCA_050695955.1 Thermomicrobiales bacterium
GCGCCGTGCCGCCAGGCGCGGCCGCCGCGCCCGTCACGCCGAGCGAGTTCACGCAGAACAGCACGACCGGCAACCCGACCCCGAGCGCCGTCGCCTTCTCGATGAATTCGCGTCGGCTGATCCGACCCGCCTTGAGGTCGTCCCATGTCCGTCCAAGCTGACCCATCTCCGCCATGAACCTCTCCTCCTGTGGTTTCTCCAGCCCACGAACGCCGTGGGACGCTAGAAAACGCAAGACCAGCCCCGTTGCCAATCTCGCTTGTGGGAAGCGGCCTATGATACCGCGTCTGCTAGGACCTTTGTCGAGTGACGGAGTAATCCACACCCGGTGTATTCGGGCCATTGCAACGTCGTGGCCCGGCTTCGCGGGACGACTTGGCTACCGTGAAGAGGCTCCGCCAGTCAACGGATACGTTGTGGGCGCCCCTCACGACAGGTACGCGTCAACGTTTTGAGAGGGCGGTCGCGACCCGTCGTCGTAGGGGAGGGACCTGCGCCCTCCCATCGGCCAACGGCCGATATGCCGCGCCAGCGGCTCGTGCGACCACACGGATGCGGCCGCGTTTTTGAGGATGAGACGGCCGCTGGCGCGGCTTGTCGCGTATTCGCGCGACGGGAGCGGAGTCCGGCGCAGGTCCTTCCCTTACGACGAACAGGGGCGTGCCGACCCCAAAGAAGTAACGCACACCCCCGCACGACATATTCTTTGACACGCACAACTCGTACCGATAGAATGCGCGCATTCGTGCGGCGCCCAATGCACTGGTCGTGGAGGTACGTGGTGGCGATTGCAGTTGGATCTCGTCCCATCCAGGCGCCGGGGTGGTCCGGCGGCGCCCACACCGATCTCGCGCTGGTGGACTGCGATATTCACCAGACGGTGAGCAAGCTCGACGACCTGATTCCGTACTTGCCCCGTGTCTATCGGCAGCAGGCGCACGAGCAGGGGATCCGCATGGCGGGTTCCGGCTACTTCAACGTGGCAACCGATGCTGCCCGCACCGACCTGGCGACTGACTCCGACCCGCCAACGATCTCATTCCGCGAGATGGGCACATCGTACGAGCGGCTCAGGGAGCAGCACCTCGACCTCTGGCATGTGGACAAGGCGCTCCTCACGGGCGGCAGCGTCTATGGCGCTTCGATCCTGCCAGACCCAGATTTCGCCGCCGCCCTGTGCCGCGCGTTCAACGACTGGACCATTGAAGAGTGGCTCAATAAAGACGAGCGGCTCATGGTGGCCATCGCGATCAATGTCAACGACCCACGGCTCGCGGTCGCTGAGATTGAACGGCTGGGTTCCCATCCCAGAGTCAAGGCCGTCATCCTCCCGACGGGGAGCCGTATGCCCTACGGCAATCGTCTGTACCATCCCGTCTGGGAGGCGTGCGAAAAGCATGGCCTCGTCGTCGCGGTCCACCCTGGCAATGAGGGCGCCGGCATGGCTGGCCCGCCGACCGGCGTCGGCTACCCGACCTACTACATCGAGACGCGCATGGCGCGTCCGCAGATGGCGATGGCGCACGCGGTTTCGTTCATCGCGGAAGGAGTCTTCGAGAAGTATCGAGGCCTGAAGGTGCTGTTCGACGAGTGCGATCAATTCTGGGCCGTCGGCCTGATGTGGCACATGGACGCGGACTGGAAGTCGCTCCGCGATCAAACGCCGTGGGTCTCGCGCTTGCCGAGCGAGTACTTCCGCCAGCATATCCGCGTCGGGACGCAACCGATGCTGGAGCCGGACAAAGGCGAACAGCTCTGGATGATGCTTGACGCCATGCACGCCGATGAGACGCTCGTCTTCTCGTCCGACTGGCCCCACTGGGACTGGGACGATCCGGCGACCACCTTCCCGAAGTTGCCGGAGCGGCTGCATCGCCGCGTCTTCGCCGAGAACGCGCGCGAATTGTTCGGGCTATAGGTAGCTGGCAAGCTAGGTAGGTAGGTAGGTAGCGGCGTTCGATGCCCTTCATCGATACGCGGCGGGTTGATGCCGGTCCCGCCGAAGACTTTCTCCCCGGCACACGCCGAATCATCGTCCCGTTTCGCGGCCGTGCCGGGATTGGCGTTTTCAATGTCAACGGCACGTTTCACGCGCTCCGCAATCTGTGCCCGCACAAATCAGGACCTCTCTGCACCGGGCGAGTGAGCGGCCGTGTCGTCGCCGACGCGCCACCCACTGTCGATAACCCACAACTCGAGCTCGTCCGCGAGGGCGAAATCATTCGCTGTCCGTGGCATCTCTGGGAATTCGAGATCGCCACCGGTCAATGCCTC
>JBOGUE010000383.1:0-5474 GCA_050695955.1 Thermomicrobiales bacterium
GTGAGGTGACGTCGTTCAGCGAGATCGGCGTCAACATCGTCGGCGTCGTGCTCGCCATCCTGCTCTCTCGCCGGCGGGAAAGCTTGCAGCGGCCGGCCGCGTCACCGGCGGTTTCGGTTGGTGGGTAAGTAGCTAAGGCGCGATTGCAATTCCCGTCATTCCGAGCTTCGGAGTCCGGAGTTCGTCGAGGAATCTGGCTCTGATGAGGGACATCTCTCATCAGAGCCAGATCCTTCGGCAAGCTCAGTCGTCTGGCAAGGGCCATCCGTCATGCTGACCGAAGGGAAGCATCCCCCGGCGAAGCCGACTCGTCGTATGCAGGCCATGCGCTTCGCGCGGGGATGCTTCGCTGCCTCAGCATGACGGCGGCAACCAGGCACTATCGCCTTGACGGACGGCTCAGGATGACGGGGGAGGGGCATCCCCCGCGCGCGATTGCAAACACGGCCTAACTCCGTGGAACCTTTTTGGAACATCGGCTCGCTACGCTGACATCCAGGTTCGGCGAATGGACGCCGGCACAGCCCGGAACGGCATCGTTCGGGCAATCGTCCAACCAAGGAGGTATCGAGGCGATGAAAACCAGAATCAAGCTCGGCCGCGCCTATGGCCGGTATCTGATGACGGCGGTTGCCGCCGTCGCGTTCGGTGTGCAAGCACAGTAGCGTCGCGACACCTAGCCGCGCGTAAAAACACTCGTCACGGAGGTCACGATGAAAACGAAGATCACGGTCGTTCGGTCGTATGGCCGATACCTGCTTTCCTCGGTTGCTGCTGTGGCGTTCGGCGTTATGACCCAGTAGCACGCTCACACCCATTGAAGGTCGGCGCTTGATCGCGAACCAAGGAGGCAATGATGACGACCAGACTCAAGCTTATGCGGGCATACGGACGGTATCTGCTGACGGCGGTGGCCGCCGTCGCGTTCGGCGTGCTCTCGCAGTAGCGCCGAAGGGCGGGGCGAGACGGAGGAGACCCGATGTTTATCGCCGCGGTGGCTCAACTCCGTTTCGCCTTCGCCCTCGCTTCCGGCCGTCCGATACCGGGTTGGGCGCTCGACCGGCTTGTGGCCGAGGCCGCGAAGACGGCGCGCGAGTTCGGGCCGCTCGGTGCGGACGGCGCCGAGGGGGTGACCGGGCCGACCCTCGACCCGGAGGCACGACGTACGGTGCAACTGCACCGTTTCCGGTCGCAGGCCAAGCGCGCGGCCGCCGAGACCGGTTTCTATAGCTCCCTTTTTCGCGATCTGGAGATTGAGCCGGGATCCCTCGATTGGGAGGGGATCGCCGGGCTGCCGCTGACGTCGAAAGACGCCTTGCGCGCCGACCCGGACGCCTTCGTGCGCCGCGGCGCGCGGCCGTTCCTCCGTGCCGCCACGACCGGCACCACCGGCACGCCGACCCGCGTCGCCTTTTCGGCGGCGGAGCTGCGCACGATGGCGGGGCTCTCCGCCCTGGCCTTCCTCTTCGGCGGGCAGCTTGGTCCCGAGGACGTGGTGCTGAAGGCCACCAGTACCCGCGCCATGCTGAGCAACGTCGGCGTGGCCGGCGCCTGCCTGGGAACGAGGGCGCTGCTGCAACCGGTCGGCTTGATCGAGCCGGCCGCGACGCTCGCGCTCCTGGCGGAGGGGCTCCGCCTGCCGGGTCGCAAACCGAAGGTGAGCTGGCTGTCGACCTACCCCTCGTACCTGGGGCAACTGGTCGAAACCGGGCTCGCGCTGGGATACCGGCCCAGCGACTTCGGGCTGGAGCGGATCGCGGTCGGCGGCGAGATCGTCACCGAGGGAGTGAAGCGCCGGGCGCGACGGCTCTTCGGCGACGTGCGCTTCGAGGTGAGCTACGGCATGACCGAGACGCTGCCGCTCGGCGGCACGGTGTGCGAGCAGGGACATCTCCACTTCGAGCCGTCGCATGGGCTGATGGAGATCGTCGGACTCGATGGCGGCGGCCCGGCGGGTCCCGATGAGGCCGGCACGATGGTCGCCACGCCCTTCCCACCCTTTCGGGAGACGACCCTGCTGCTGCGCTACGACACCGAGGACGTGGTGCGCGCCTTGCCCGAGTCGCTGACGTGTCTGTTGCGGCACCAGCCCGCCACCAGCGATCTGCTTGGCAAGCGTCGTTTGGCGGTGCATCACGAGGAAGGGTGGACGTTCCCCCGGCAGATCCTGGAAGCGCTGGAAGCCGTGGATGCCGTGCCGCTGCCTGCTCGCTGTGGATTCTGGGCCGTGCCGGGCGGGGTGGCGGTCGAGGTTGCGGTCGGCGACGATGGTCCGCTCGCGCGTGGATTGATCGAGCGGAGCCTGGGTGAGCAGGGCGTTCCCGTCCGCGACCTGCGCCTGGTGACCGATCCCGCCGAGCTGCGACACCCGTTACCAATGCGCTGTGACCTGCGCGAAGCCTCATTCGTGACCGATCCCCGGCGCGCGGTAGGCGAGGTGGGTGGGCCTACTGCCGTCGTTGCGGGAGCGTGGTCGTGATGGCGGGCGCGTACGCGGTTGTGATCGGGGTCGCGGCGGCGACCGTGCTTGGCGGCTGGGTCTACTTCCGGCGTCACCGGATGCCGCGCCCGCCGGTTGGTGTGGTCGACCTAGGCGACGTGGCGTTCGTCGTCGTCGCGCTGGTCCTGTTGCCGTTCCTCTATTTGGCGCTTCCGGCGTGGCTGGTTGGCGCGTTCTTTGCGCTGAGCGTCCTCTCTGTGCTGCTCGTCACCCTGGAACCGGTTGTCCGGCGTGGTGAGGTGCGTTGGCTCATTGGCTTTGTCCTGATCGGCGCCGACATCGCCCTTGCGCTCGGGCCGGGGAGTACGAGCCGGGCCTATTTCGCCGTCAATAATCTGGTGCTGGCCCTGGTGATCGTCGGGGTGGCCAACCTCTGGGCGCAGGGCGGGTTGCACGCCCGCGACCTGGCGGTCCTGACCGCCGCCGTCATCGTCTACGACGTCGTCGCGACGGGCTGGCTGCCCCTGACCACCGACCTGATCCACCGGCTGGCGGGGCTGCCTTTCAGCCCGATGGTTGCTTGGTCGGTTGGGGAGGAGCGGTGGCTGGGGATCGGGATGGGAGACCTCCTCTTGGCCACGGTCGCGCCGCCCGTGCTGCGGAAGGCGTACGGTCGCGTCGCCGGCTTGGCGGCGCTGGCGATCGCGCTGGTGACGATCGAGGTGATGGTCGCTTTCGCCGCGTTCGACCTGTTACGCGGCGTCTTCCCCGTCATGGTCGTGCTAGGGCCATTGATCCTCGCGCAGTACGGGTTCTGGCTGCGGCGGCGCGACGGCGAGCGAACGACGGTCGCCTATCTGGCGGCCGAGCCGCGCGCCACCGGTGAGCCCGTCGGACACGTCGCCCCGCCCGGCCGCGCCATCGCCGAGGCATTGGCCGGTCAGATCGACTGCCCCCCGCGCGCTCCTGTCCCTCCCGTGGAACCTTTTTGGAACATCCGCTGACTATGCTAATGACTGAGCGCGGGCACCTGACAGCTCACCTTCACCGCGAATGGTGAGGCGGACGCGATCGACGTCGTGCTCTTCGACGTCAGGGAACGCGGGTGCGGTTCCACGATACAGGACGACGCTCGGGTGAGCGCTCGATAGGGAGAAGAGCGATGGATGAACAACGATTCGACAAACTCACCCAGGCCCTTGCGACCGGAACGACCCGGCGCCTGCTGGCCGCCCTGGTTCTCGTCGCCCTCCTGCCCCTCGTCGGGGGCCGGCACGGTGCCGCCGCGCAGGCGGACGACGCCACGTACACCAGCCCCACCTACGGCTACACGCTCTCCTGGGACCCGGCCGTCTGGACGGTCGCCAGCGACTACGTGGGGAGCTTCGACTCCCTGACGCTCCAGAGCGAGCTGGCAACCTTCATGCTGTCCGGCACGGCCGTCTACGACGACCTCCCGGGGTGCCTCGCGGGGGCCATCGCGGGGTTCCAGATCGGGGAGGGGGCGCCGGCGGAGGGCATCGCGGGGCCGACCCCGGCGGCGGGGGCCGCGGCCGCGCTCATGGCGTACGATCTGCCCCAAGACGACGGGACGGTCGCCAAGGCCGTCGCCTACTTCGAGTGCCGGTGGGTGGAGGAGGGGGAATCGACTCTGACGGTCACCCTGTTGGCCGCGGCCGAGGCGTTCGCGGAGGTGCTGCCGCTCTACGAGGACCTAATCGCCGGACTCGAGGTCCCGGGCGCGGACGACGGCGCTCCCCCCGATCGGGATGTCGAGACCGGCGGGCCACCGATCGCGGAAGCGGGCGCCGGGACGCCGGGGGCCGACGGCGGCGAGCCGCCCGATCTGGCGGCGATGACGTTGACACCGGAGGACTTGGCGGGCGACGGCTTGGCGGGCTACGGCGTCGGCTTCGGGGAGATGAGCTTTCCGGACGCCGTGATCGCGTCCCTGGCTGAGAGCCGCGGACTGTCAGAGGACGAGGTCCGCGAAATCCTGGAGGATGCCGGGTTCGCGCGGCGCTACGACAGCTACCTCTACCTGCCGGACGACGACGCCGACCCAGCGGGACCGGTCGGGCGCATGGTCGTCTCCTATGTCCTGGAGTTCGCCGACGTGGACGGCGCGGCCGCGGCCTGGGAATTTCTCGAGGACGAATCCGGCAGCGCGACGGCCGAGGACGTTCAGGACTTCCCCAGGCTGGGCCAGTTCGGCGACGAGTTGGAGGCGACCCGCGACCGCGGCGAAGACTCGGCGACCGGCGATCCCTTCGCGACGCTCGACACCAGCTTCCGCCTCGGCCGCCTCCACGCCGGCGTCGCGATCGTCGACTGGCACGGCGACGAGCCCCCCTTGGCGGACGGCGAAAAGCTGGCCAGGCGCCTCCTGGAGCGGGTCGAATCGACCCTCGACGAGGGCTGTCCGGGTCTAGGCAGCCAAGTGCTGCGGTTGACGGGGGGCGAGATCGTCCCCTCGGCCGACTACTACCTGCTGCGCGACGGCGAGGCGCTGCCGATCTACGGTGAATCCGCCGCCGACGTTGACGCCTGGATGGCTGCCGCCGCCGGCATCGACCAGACGGACGGCTACCAGCTCTGGCAGCAGATCGCGGCTGGGGGCGCGGAGACCGACGACGACGTCTGGTACCTCGTGGAATTGCTGCGATTCGCCGATGAGAATGCGGCGGCGGGCTGGCTGGCCGATACGGAAGACCGGATCGGGCGCAACGCGGCCTTCGAAGCGGTCGAGATCGATGCCGGCGCACCGGAAGTCGGCGACGAATCGATCGGCTACACCTTGGAGGCCGCGGACGGCGGAGCGCGCTACCGCGGCATCTCCCCGCGGGTCGGCGATACGGTCGCCGCGATTGATGTCATCGCTCCGGAGACGCCTCCGGCCGAGGTTGTGGAAGCGTTCGCTGAGTCCCAGGCCGCTTGCTTGGGGAAGACCGGCTGCGTCGAGCCGCTCCCGCTTCCCGACGATCCGTGGGACCTTCACGCCGCGTCTGACGGGTCCGGTCGGAATGTGGATGTC
>JBOGUE010000384.1:0-6006 GCA_050695955.1 Thermomicrobiales bacterium
CTTCTTCGGTGCGGGTCAGATCGACGTAGACCGTTTCGCCATGCTGCACGAGGCATCCAGCGCGAGCCAGCGGGTCCGCCGGCAGCGGAAAGAGCGGATGCAGGCGGATAAATGCGGAGACGACCCGTCTCTGGCGCAGTCCTTCGACCAGCGCGTGGATCGCGCTCCGGAGGAAGTCCTCACCCTTCGTCGCCTGCCCCGCCGCCAGCAGCGGTCCGGGATAGCCGTAGGGACAGGTGGCGTCGAACCGCTCCACGCCGTCGCCAAGGTCGACGGCGATCGGCCGGATGATCAGCGGCACGAAGAATGTCTGGTCATTCTCTTCGGCCAAGAAGGCGACCGCTTCCCCGCCCTCTTCCCTCGCAAACAACGCGGCGTAACCGGGTAGGTGGTAGACGTCGTGGTCGAGCTCGGCCAACACCTCGTGCCACCGCGGGGACTCTGGGTCAAGAAACTCAACCTTCATCTATTGCCTTCTTTCGCCTAGTAGTGCGGACCGCGGACGAGGTGGCCAATTGTCTATCGCTCACCATACCGCGTTCCGGCCGCGGGCGAAATCGGCGATGATCTCAACGATTCGTGCCACGTCCGCCCGTCCATAGCGTTGGTCGACCGGCACCGTCAGCACGCGCTGGGAGAGATCGCGCGCCAGTGGGTCGTCCGAAACTACCTCGCCGGTTGTTTGCTCCCAGTGAATGGGACAAAAGACATCGCGCTCGATCAGGTACTGGCGCAGGCGATCGCGCACCGATGTACTCCGGCATCGCAGCACGCCGTTGAACGGCACGGTCTCGTCCGGCCACGTCGTGAAGAGCGGCTCCCAGCCGGCGATCGGCTGGCCGGACAGGAGCTGCACGAGGTGCCGCACGTTGCTCGCGCGCTGCTGCCGAAACCGCGACACGGGCAACCGGCCTAGGACGTTCCGCGTAAAGTCGGAGGCGGTCGAGTCCGTTGCGGTAGCGAGTGCATGATCGGCGCGCAGGTACAGGGCGCGGTATTCGTCCCGCGCGACACCCGCGCCGCGGAGGTACGCTCCCTTCAAGACCATCGCGGCAAGGTGGTCGTGGGCGGCGGCCGGTGGCGGCGACGAGGGTGCCGGCACCGGTAACTGCCGCGGCGACCAGAGCAGAGCGCCGTCGGGCAATGGCAGTGTCTTGCGAAGCGAGGCCAAGGCGTAATGGGTGGCGCTCCGGCCCGCCCACGGCGAGAATGGATCGTGCGTGTGGTCTTCGACGAGTATGATCTCGTCCCGGCCTGCCAGCCACTCCGTCCACGCTTTTCCCGTCCGGATCCCGAACAGATTCACCGCCAGCACCCAATCGCCGGGCGCGGGCCGCAGCGAGTCAAAATGTGGCTGTGGGGCGGCCGGCTCATCCTGGTACCATGCAAGATCAAACGCGGCGCGCAGGCGCGCGGCGACCTTCATGCAGAAAAAGGACGGCAAGTGCAAGACAGGGCGGGCGGATCTGCCGCCATGATGGCGAACCAGAGCAAGCAACGCGCCGCTCCCGGACGAGAAGAGGACGTGTCCGGGAGGGAGCAACGTCGCCGCGTTTGGGTCATCGCAGGTATCGTCCCTCCATTCGAACCCCGAGCCGACTTCCCAGCGCGGCGTGACAGCAGCCATCGACATCGATCACTCCCAGAGATTGCTTAGGCCGCGTGAGCGCCGCGCGTTCGGTCGGCCGAGACGTCGTCGATTGCAGCATCGGCGTTTCGCCGCTCGCGGCCGTCACGGCCAGCGGGAGGTTTGCTTCCCGTCCAGGCCGGTTCTGCTACTCCCGCGGCGCCCGCGATGCCGGTGGGGCGCAGGAGCCTGAGGGCGGTCCGGGCCAGAATCTTGAGATCGAGCGCAAGGGACCAATGTTCGACGTACCAGACGTCGAACGCGAACCGCTGCTCGTAACCAACCGCCTGCCGCCCGTTCACCTGCGCCCAACCCGTGATCCCCGGCCGCACCTCGTGGCGGCGCGCTTGTTCGGGTGTATAGAGATCGAGATACTCCACGAGGAGCGGACGCGGCCCGACGAGGCTCATCTCGCCTTTGAGGACGTTCCACAACTGGGGGATCTCGTCGATACTCGCCCGCCGCAGCAAGGCGCCGAGCCGCGTCAGCCGGTCGACGTTGGAAATGGGCCGACCATCGTGGCCAACGGTCGCCTGCCGAAGCGTGCGGAACTTGACGACGGCAAAGGGCTGCCCGCTGTGCCCCGGCCGGATCTGACGAAAGAAGATCGGCCGGCCCATTTCGATGAGGACGGCCAGCGCCACGACGACGAGCAGCGGCGTCAGCGCCGCGAGCCCGATCAGCGCCGCCGTGATGTCGATCAAACGCTTGATCCGACGCGTCACGTTCAGTCCCCTCCTTCGGCCGGCACGCCGGCAATATGCGGGCGCGGCGGTCTGTCCGCGCGCTCGCGCCGCGCTGCCCGCAAGGCGCGGGCATACAGCGCCTCATGCGCGTCGATAATCGCCGCTTGACCAAAGCCCGCGCAGACTTTCTGGCGTCCCCGGAGCGCCATCGCCGTCGCCGCAACCGGATGCTCCAGCACCCACCGCATGGACGCGGCGAGCCGGTCGACGTCGCCGACGGGGACGAGCAGGCCGCTCCCGTCGTCGAGCAGGTCGCGAATCCCCCGGATATCTGATCCGATAACCGGCACCTCCAGACTTAGCGCCTCCATGACGCTCCGCGGCAGCCCCTCCTGCCGCGAAACCAGCAGGACTGCGTTCGCGGCGCGCGCCAGGGTGGGAACGTCGGAGCGACGGCCGAGGAAATGCACACGCCCCGCAACGCCCAATTCGGTCGCCAACCGGCGCAACGACGCCATGCGCGGCCCCTCCCCAGCGAATGCCAGATGGGCATCCGACTGGGAGAGCCGGGCGAACGCGTGCAGAACATCCTGATGGCGCTTGCGAGGAATCATCTCGGCCACGACGAGGAAGAGCGGCAAGCCAGGCGCCAACCCGAGCGAGGCGCGGACCCCTGCCACCTCCTCCTCGCTCACTTGCGCCGGGCTGTAGCGCTCGGTGTCGACGCCGATGCCGGGCATGTGGACGAGGCGATCCGGGGCGACGATGCCATGTCGCCGAGCGGCGGCTTCGTCCTCCTCGTTGATGACGACGAGGTAGTCGGTCCACCGCCCCGCGAGCTTTTCCAAGCTCCGAAACAGCAGGTTCCGCGAGGTCGCGCCGCCACGGTAGAAGTGGAAGCCGTGCGCCGTATAGATGACTGCCGTCCGGTCGCGCAATGGCGATCGGCTGAGGGCGTAGCGCGTGGCGAAGGCCGCGACCGGCGTATGGACATGCACAAGGTCGTACCGCTCCCGCTCGACGATCGCCCGGATCGTCCGCGGCGCCTGCAGCACGTTGCGCAGGTCGCGCGGATCGCGACTCCAGGGCACCTCCCAGACCCGGTCGAAGGTCTGCACGCACTCGGGACTGGAGGTGACCCCGTGCGCCATCGCGTCGACACGCCAGCCGGAGGCCGAAAAGTGCTCCGCGAAGGGCAAGAGAAAGGCGCGCAGCGTGCCCGGTACAGTCGTCACCATCAGCAGCTTAGGCATGCCGCAGCCACCCCTCCGTCAATTGGCGCAACTCGCCGTAGAAGGCGATGCGCTGACCGTCGGTTGCGCTCCGAGATTCGGCGCGATTCCAGCAACAAAAAACCGACCCTGCGAAGGTCGGTTTCACCACTCGCTCCCCACCGCCCAGGTGACCAGATACAGGCGGCGATTCATCGCGTCCGGGCAGATTCCTTTGTGCCGCGCACTATAGACGTTCCGGTGTCGTTTCGTCAATGTGCTCTTGCTCGACGTTCGGGGTTCGTCCTCACAGAATACCTAGCCCTACGCCTTGCGCACTCTCACTCTCAGGGTGCCGCTCGCCAGGTTGATAGCCCCGGCGGTGCCGTTGCGCATCACGCAGGTCACGGTGTTGAGCGCCGAGACGTAGGCCGTGAGCTGCATCCCTTGCAGGTCCACCGACATGCTGGCCTCGGCAACGTCGCCCAGCGCCGCCCCAGTCACGGTCACCGTCGTCGTGGATTGCGACCCGGCGTTGATGCTCGGCCAGTCAAAGGTCTTGCTCCCCTTGAGGTCGGCCGGCTCGAAGAGGGCCGAGGCGGGGATGTTGGCCAAGTCGGCAACCGAGTTGTCCTTGAGGAGGTTGCGGGCGCCGAGCCGCAGGTTGGTGACGGTGGCGGCGCCGAAGTTCAGCCCCCAGCCGTTGTTCTCCGTCACGAGGCCGTCGACCAGCACCCCGTCCACCGTGCCGCCGAACGACCAGACGGCCCCCGCCGTGTCGTCGCCCCGGACGAAGGTGTCCAGGATCGTCGTGTTCGTCGCCGTCAGGCCGGGAACCCCGACCGAGACGCCGAAGGCGGCATTGTCCCGCAGGTGGCAGCCGATCATCCGGAAGTTCTCGCCCCCCCGGAACTCCACCCCGCCCCCGCCGAGGGCCGCGTTCTCGCTGATCTCGCAGCCGATTACCTCCACGTCGCGGGCGACGGTCGGGTTGAGTCCACAGATGAGGCCGTGGAGCGCGTTGCCGCGCATCCGGGCGCCGATGATCCGCACGCCCCGTTGCGTGGCAGCGCCGCCGGCCCGGTGGACGATGTAGATGCCGGCCCCTTCCCCGCTCACGCTGCCGCCGTTGAAGGAGTAGTCGCCGCCCACCACCAGGATATTCCGGCAGGTAGACGCGTCGAAGTCCGGCTCGATGTCCAGGCCGAACCGCGGCGCGGTGCCGTCGTTGTGGGTGGCGACGCACTGGTCGAGCACCGCCGTGTCCACGTCGGTGATGGCGATGCCGCCCCGGTGGTTGGCCGTGAAGCGGCCCCGGTGGACGAAGACGCGCTCGTTATGGTCGGCGCCGGGGTTCTCGGCAAACAAGATCGCCCGTCGCCCTTGCAGTCGTGCGCCCACACGTCGTCCAGGTACACGTCACCGCTGTTCATCACCTGGAAGCCGGGCTTGAACTCGGTGCTGCCCCACGCCGCCTTGCGGCCGTCGATCTCCAGGCCGGCGATGCGGACGTTGCTGGCGTCCTTAATCGAGACGCAGCCGACCAAGGCTCCGGCGCTGCCGAGCGCCGGGTCGTACACCTCGAAGCGGGCGCCGTAGGCGACGACGGTGATATTGCTGGGGATGAGGAGTTCGTTTTCGATCCGATAGACGCCCGGATTGATGAGCAGGGTCTTGCCCGAGGAGCCGGCCGCGTTGAGTGCCGCCTGGATATCGTCAGTCCCGACCGAGATCGTCATTCCTCGGATCACGACGACACCTCCCACACGCTCACGGTCGCCTGGCCGACGGCCACGGACTTGATCTGCTTCGATGCCACCTCACTCTTCTCCTCGTTCGGCGCCTTCGGGAAGCGCAGCGGCCTCCACTGCGCTGCTGCGACCAGCCCCTCGCGCTCAGCTCTGCCTCTTTCGCCAGTCGTTGCGCTCGGTGTACGCATAAGTTGCCTCCTTGCAACCAGTCTAGCACGGGTCGGGGACGGCTACTCTCCGGTCGCGGGCCGTGGCAGCACGGTCCACACTCTAGGCATGCCTAAGCCACCCTTCCGTCAGTTCGCGCACCCGATGGTAGAAGGCGACCCGCCGCGCGCGCAACGTCGCGTCACGATAGTCCTGCGCGCGCTCCAGATTCCGCACCGACATGCGGGCCATGCGCTCCGGGTCGAGCACGACCTCTCGGATCTTCGCGGCCAGGGCCGCGACGTCGCCAGGCGGCACCATCTCATCCGCCTGCAGGAGCTCGGGGATACCGCCCATCGTCGAGCCGATGCACGGCAGCGCCCGCGCCATCGCCTCGACCATCGCGCGCGGCAGCCCCTCCGTGCGGGACGGCAGGACAAAGAGATCGGCGCGGTCCAGCTCAGCGCGGACGACCTCGCCCGCCGATAGCTGCCCGAGGAAGTGGACGCGATCCTTGATCCCCAGGCGGACGGCGCGCACTTCGAGACTCCCCCGATGCTTACCGTCGCCGACCAGTACCAGGC
>JBOGUE010000385.1:0-3336 GCA_050695955.1 Thermomicrobiales bacterium
GGGAGGCGCCGATGAGGGAAGCGACGTCGACCTGCTGATCGTGATGGAAACGCACCTGCGGCCGCTGGAACAGGCGGCCGCGATCTCGCGGGTGCTCGACCATCGTGTGCCGACGGACATCGTCGTGCGGACGCCGGACCAAGTTGCCGCCCGGCATCCTCGTGATCTCCTTGTCAGGACCGTACTGCAAGAGGGCGTCGTCGTCTATGAAGCCGGAGACTGAGGAGTGGGTCGCTGCTGCCGAAGGTGATGTGGAGCAAGAGATGCCGCTCGTCGTGAAAGCGTGAGCCAATGGTCCAGCAGACAGACAGTGATGCATCGCTTGTCAAACGCATTGCATCGCGCATCCCGGACGCGCCGGACGATGCTCGGCCCGGGCGGGAGCAACTCGCCGACGTCGTGGCGAACATCGCACGCGAGTTTCGTCCGCGGCGAGTGATCCTCTTCGGATCGCGCGCGAGCGGGACACCGGATTGGGAGAGCGACGTCGACCTGATGGTCGTGATGGAGACGCCGCTGCGACCGGTGGATCAGGCGGTGGCGATCCGGCAGGCGCTCGATTTGCGCCCGTCGTTTGCGCTGGACGTGCTCGTCCGAACGCCGGCCTTCGTCGAGGAGCGCTTGGCAGAGGGTGATTTCTTCCTTGAGGACGTCATCTACGAGGGATCGACGCTGTATGAGGCAGGTGACGCGCAGGCGAATTGAACAGGCCGAGGGTGATCTGCTCATGGCCCAGCAGTCGCTGGCGTCGGGGAATCCTGTCTATGACGGGATATGCTTTCACGCCCAGCAATGCGTCGAGAAGTACCTCAAGGCCGTGTTGGAAGAGCAGGGCACGCGGTATCCCTATTCGCACAATCTGCCGGACCTTGCGGCGCTGACTGGCGGGACTGTGCCCGACCTGTATGGATTCGGCGACGATCTGATCTGGCTGACGACCCACGCCGTTGAGACTCGATACTCCGACGCCAGTGTTACGGCGGAGGACGCCGAGCGTGCCATGCAGATCGCTCTTGCCGCCCGGCGCGTCCTGCGAGTGGCTCTTGGTTTGGCGGCAGAGGTCACCTCATGACCCAATCACATCCAGCCGGCTACCCGGCTATTCCATTGGGTGAGGTTCTAGCTGCGGTCAGTCGTCCGACGACCGTGGAACCCAACCAAGACTATCGCCTCCTCGGTGCCCGGTGGTATGCCAACGGGCTATTCGTCAAGGACATTAAACCGGGGTCCGGCATCCAGGCGCGGACGCTTTACCGCGTTGAAGCCGGGGATTTTGTGTACAACAGATTGTTTGCATGGAAAGGCTCATTCGCCGTCGCGACCGAGGTGGAAGCTGGTGCCTTTGTATCGAACGAGTTTCCGTGCTTTCGGGCGGACCCAAGCCGGCTAGACTCGCGTTACCTGCAACTTTACTTCACTCGTGAATCCGCTTGGAACGAGGCGCTTGGTCTGAGCACCGGCGGCACGCCAACCAGCCGCAACCGACTGAAGGAACAGAAGCTCCTGGCGATGCGGATCCCCCTGCCGCCGTTGGCCGAGCAGCGGCGGATCGTGGCGCGGATCGAGGAGGTGGCGGGGAAGATCGAGGAGGCGCGGGGGTTGCGGCGGGCGGCGATGGAGGAGCGCGAGGCCCTTGCCATGGCCATCGTCTTCGAGGGCTCTGGTGGATCGGCAGAGCCTACTCCGATGCGGGAAATCGTTCAGCCGCGAGCCCATGACGTCGTGGTCGAAAAGGATGAAACCTATCATTTCGCGGGCGTCTATAGCTTCGGCAGGGGCGTCTTCCGAGGGCAGAATAGATCAGGGATTGAATTCTCTTACCCGAGGCTCGGCCGTCTCCGGACGGGAGATTTCGTCTATCCTAAATTGATGGCATGGGAAGGTGCCCTCGGTGTGGTGCCCACCGAATGTGATGGGCTGTTTGTTTCTCCCGAGTTTCCGATCTTCGAGATTGATGAAAATCGAGCGTTACCCGAGACACTTGACGTGTATTTCAGAACGCCGGAGGTCTGGCCGCGAATTGCTGGTAGCAGCACTGGCACGAACGTGCGCCGCCGCCGTCTGCAGCCTTCTGAGTTTCTTGCATTTGAAATGCCGCTCCCGCCGATGTCTATCCAGATTCGGTTGCGTACAGTCTTGAGGGAGACCGAACCGCTTAAGCAGCTGCAAGCCGAGACGGAGGCGGAGTTGGAGGCGTTGTTGCCGGCGGTGTTGGAGCGGGCGTTTCGGGGGGAGTTGTGAGCGAGCCGCCTGACGCTGGGGAACGCCTGACCGCGGCTTCTGATGAGGAGATGCATCCTCGCGCGGCGCGGATCAAGCTCTCAAGAGCGCAGGATTATCTCGCCCACCTGGAGTTTGCTCGGCGTGCAAAGTTGAGGCTGGACGGAGACGCGAGACTTCTTGACCAACAGATCGACGCAGCTCGCGGCGCCGTGACCAAGTTTGCGGGATTGGCCGACGCACGGATCCAGCCGCGGAAGCGAACGGCGGCAAGGGTCTGGCCGGTCGGCATCGATCGACCAGAGTACGTGCTCTTCCTTGACGAATGCGGCGTACACAATCTCGATCTGGCGAAAGATCCGTTTCCGGTGTTCTGCTTGTGTGGAGTCATTGTTGCGGCAGACCGATACGACGCGTTCGATGCGCTCTGGAAGGGTTGGAAAACTCAGTGGCTCGGTGATCCGAAGATCTGTATCCACGAAACGGAGGTGCGCCACCGATCGAACTGGTTCCATGAGGACGACCCGAACGTGGAGCAGGAACGCATCGACGCACTGTCAGCACAGCTTGCCGAATTGGAGTTCACCTGCATCGACGCAGTCATCGACAAGCGGCGATTTGCCACCCTGTATCCCACTGGGAAGGTGGACGATTTCCTCCCCACCTCGGCGTATCTCATGTGCGTCGACTTCGTCTTCGAGCGATTCGTCCACTTCCTCCATCACGTGGGGAACGACGCGCGCGGCGTCGTCCAGGCCGAAAGCCGCGGGCCGCGCGAAGACGCCGAAGTCCATAGCGAGTTTCTTCGGTTTCATCTTGAAGGAACGCAGTGGCACGCCGACCAGCAGTTTCGGCATCAACTCCGGCCGTACATCGAGTTCTTGCGAAAGAGCCACAACGTGAGCGGGGTGCAGATCGCCGATCTCGCTGCTCGACCGATTGCCGAGAAGGTGCTTCGACCGGAGACAACACCCGTGCGCTGGGAGTTCATTGAGCCGAAGATGTACGATGGTCTCCAAGGACGCAAGAGCAGTTATGAGCTGAAGATCTTTCCGTCTCCGGAAGAGGAACTGATCTTTGGAGAGGGAAGCATTAAAACGAACGAGGATGCCAAGG